>NZ_JAAAHR010000019.1:0-85788 GCF_009908215.1 Nonomuraea sp. K271
CTCCCCACCCGCCGGGCCCCCGACTTCTTCGCCGAGAGCGGGCGCGGGTTGTTCCTGGTGGAGGCGCAGGCCGACCGGTGGGGCGCGGTCCAGCACAAGAACGGCAAGTACGTCTGGTTCACCCTGCAGTGCCACGGCGGACAGCCCGCGAGCGAGACGCAGCCCGCCGACCCCCCCGGTTGCCACGAACGCTAAGGAGAACACCATGGCCCCCGTCGTCCTCCCCCACGACGTCACCGGCTCCGGACCGCACCACGTGATCGTGTTGCACGGCTGGTTCGGCGACCGCACCTCCTTCCGCAAGGTCCGCCCCTATCTGAACGGCGACGCCTTCAGCTACGCCTTCCCGGACTACCGGGGATACGGCGAGGCACGCGACCTCGCCGGCGACTACTCCCTCGCCGAGATCTCCGGCGACGTGATCGCGCTCGCCGACAAGCTGGGCTGGGAGACGTTCTCCCTGGTCGGTCACTCGATGGGCGGGACGGCGATGCAGCGCGTGATGGTGGACGCGCCCGGACGGGTGCGCCGGCTCGTCGGCGTCTCCCCCGTGCCGGCCTCCGGCGTGCCGTTCGACGAGCAGAGCTGGGCGCTGTTCTCCGGGGCCGCCGAGGAGCCCGGCAACCGCCGGGCCATCATCGACCTCACCACCGGCAACCGGCTTCCCGGCGCGTGGCTCGACGAGATGGTGGCCGGCTCGCTGGCCAACGCCACGGTGACGGCCTTCCGCGCCTACCTCGACGCCTGGGCCAAGACCGACTTCCACGACGAGGTGACCGGTTCGGCCACGCCGGTGCTCGTCATCGCCGGCGAGCACGATCCCGCGTTGTCCGCCGACGTGATGCGGGGCACCTGGCTGCAGTGGTACACCGACGCCGAACTGCTGACCTTCGCCGACGCCGGCCACTACGCGATGGACGAGACGCCGCTCGCCCTCGTGTCGGCCATCGAACGTTTCCTGGCCGCCTGACCGATCCCCTTGGAGGGTTGCCCGTGAGTACGACGGTCAACGTGTTCGACCCGCGTATCTACGCACAGGGCACCCCGCACGAGACGTACCGCCTGCTACGTGACCACGAACCGGTGCACTGGCAGGAGGAGCACGAGGTCGGAGACTGGCCGGCCGGGCCGGGGTTCTGGGCGGTGACCCGCCACGCGGACGTCGTGCGCGTCCTGCGCTCGCCCAGCGAGTTCAGCTCCTGGCTCGGCGCCACCCAGATCCGCGACCCCGACCCGGCCGACCTGTCGTTCATCCGGCGGATGATGCTCAACCTCGATCCGCCGGACCACGGCCGGCTCCGGCGGATCGTCTCCGGCGTGTTCACGCCGAGGCGCATCGAACGTTTCACCGCCGGCATCGCGGCGCGGGCCCGGCTGCTCCTCGACGAGATCGCCGAGCGGGGCGAGTGCGACCTGCCGGTGGACGTGACCGACGACTATCCGATCCACAACCTGGCGGATCTGCTCGGCATCCCCCTCGCCGACCGCGACCAGATCCTGGAGTGGACCAACCGCGTGATCGGCTACCAGGACCCCGACCATGCGACCGTCGAACGCGGCCCCGACGGCAAACCGGTCAACCCGCGCTCCCCGGCGATGCTCGAGGACATGTTCGCGTACGCCCACGCGCTGGCCGACCGCAAACGGCGCGAGCCGGCGGACGACCTCATGACGGCCCTGGCCACGGCCGAGGTGGACGGGCAGCGGCTCACCGATCCCGAGTTGTCGATGTTCTTCTTCCTGCTGGTCATCGCGGGCAACGACACCGTGCGCTCGGCCCTGCCCGGCGGGCTGGCCGCGCTGCTCGACCATCCCGTCCAGCATCGCCGGCTGCTCGACGACCCCGAGTTGCTCGATTCCGCCATCGAGGAGATGTTGCGCTGGCATCCACCGGTGCTGAGCTTCCGCCGCACGGCCGTACGCGACGTGGTGCTGGGCGAGCGGCACATCGCCGCCGGGGACAAGGTCGTCGTCTTCCACGGCGCCGCCAACTTCGACGAGCGGCGTTTCCCCGACCCGATGCGGTTCGACATCGCGCGCCGGCCCAACGATCATGTCGCGTTCGGCGACGGGCCGCACGTGTGCCTCGGCGCCCGCTTCGCCCGGCTGCAGTTGCGCACGTTCTACCGGGAGCTGCTGTGGCGGCTGCCGGACATGCGGCTCGCCGGGCCTCCCGAGCGGCTGGTGTCGAACTTCATCGGCGGCATCAAGCACCTGCCGCTGACCTACACCCCTTCTCCTCGCCTGGGGGCCGCATGACCGCCGACCGCCCCGGCGCCGCGGGCTCGAAGACGATCGACACCGGCCTACGGCTGCTGGAGATCCTCAAGGACCATCCTGACGGGCTGACGATCACCCAGCTCGCGCAGCTGGCCGGGATCCACCGCAACGCGGTCTCCCGCCACCTCGTCGCGCTCGGCAACCACCGGCTGGCCGCCAGGGTCGGCAACCGCTTCACCCTGGGCCTCGGCATCGTCGAGCTCAACGCCGCCGTACGGCACCGGCTGCGCACCGCCGCCTCCGCGGCGTTGCAGGTGCTGGCCGACACGTGCAACGCCACCGCGTTCATCACGGTGCTCGACATCGACGAGAGCCAGGCGGTCGTGCTCACCGTGGCCGAGCCGCGCGCCTCGCGCATCCACGTCACCTACCGCGCGGGCACCCGGCACCCCTCGAACCGGGGCGCCTCGGGGGTCGCGATCCTCGCGGGCCGCCCTCCCCGCGACGGGGAGCGCTCCGAGATAGCGCAGGCACGCGCCGCCGGCTACTCGGTCACCGAGGGGGAGCTGCAGCCGGGAGCGTGGGGCGTCGCCGCCCCGATCTCCATCGCGGGGCGCCCGGCCGACGCGAGCGTGGGCATGGTGACCATCGGGGAGCGTGACGCGGACGAGATCGCACCCATCGTGCTCAGCGCCGCGAGGGAGATCGCCGGTTTCCTCTAGGGCACGGGACTGTGCTCAGCGCACGCCCTTGACCAGGTAGATCGCGGCCGCGCCGAGCAGCACGAAACAGGCGGCGATGACGAACAACAACGGGTAGTTGCCGCCACCGCCGATCGCCAGCACGAAGGGGGCGATGAACGGGGCTAGCGACTGCGGCAGGGTGTTGGCCACGTTGAACACGCCCATGTCCTTCGCGCTGTCGTCGGGATCCGGCAGCACCTCGCTCACCAGGGCGAGGTCCGCGGCGTAGAACAGGCCCTTGCCGAACCCGGACACGGTGACCGCGACCAGGAAGGACGTCACGTCACCCGCCATCCCGACCCAGGCCAGGCCGATGGCGGCCAGCGCGGCGGAGCCGAACACGAAGGGTTTGCGGCGTCCCGTCCGGTCCGAGAGCCATCCGCCGAGCAAGGCGCTGAGCAGGCTGGCGACCGTGAGGTAGACGGACGACACGAACATCAGGTTCGCCGCGGCCGCCTGTGGCTGGTGCAGGTGGTCGAGCAGGTAGAAGACCTGGTACGCCACCAGCGTCGAGAATCCCATGAAGATGAGGAACCGGCTGAGGAAGGCCCAGGCGAAGGCGGGGTGGCGCCGGGGGTTCACCCAGAACGAGCGGGCGATCTCGCCCAGCCGCACGGGCGGAAGGTCAGGCGCCGGACGCTCCGTGTCCGGCACGGCGACGAAGAAGACCAGCGCGGCGAGCAGACCGAGCCCGCCCGGGACGACGAAGATCAGCAGGCTGGTGGGCGGGAAGAGCTGGGCCACGTACGACCCGGCCATGACCGCGACGAGCTGGGTGAGCCCGAGCAGGCCCGAGGTGAAGCCGCGCTGGTCGGGGGCGAGCTTGTCGGCGACCATCGCCGTGCTGGACGCGAAGGCCGCGCTGACGCAGAGCTGCGCGAGGCACCAGAAGACCAGGATGATCGGTATGGACGCCGCCATCCCGATGGCCAGCATGGCGAGGAACGTGCCGGCCAGTCCGGCCAGGATCCACGGCCGCCGCCGGCCGAAGCGGGACGACGTACGGTCCGACAGCCGGCCGAACAGCGGGCTGCCGACCAGCGCGAACAGCACGCCGACGCCGAGCACGAGGCTGAGCGCGGCCTCCTTCTGGTCGGGCACGACCTGGGCGACGCGCAGGGAGAGGGTGACGGTGGCCGGGGTCAGGATGGCGAGCCAGAGGCCGAGCTGCAACATCACGAGCAGGGTGATGAACGACTTGCTCGACCTGGCCGGGGCGGAGGTGACTACGATCGCGGGCGATCCCATGCGGGCTCCTTGGTGGGGGACAACCAGAGGTCACTGGTGGCGCTGCGGATGGCGGTGGTGAGTCGCTGGTGCCAGGCGACGTCGGCCCACATGCCGTGGAACTGCGGGCCGCAGAAGTTGCTGGTGCACACGGCGGCCCAGCGGCGCGTCGTCAGGGCTTCGTACACCCCGATCTCGCAGAGTTCCTTGACCCAGCCCCAGTCGGCCGCCGGCCAGTCCTTGTAGTTGATCACCGCCCAGGCCTCGGTGGTGACCAGCGGCTTGCCGCTCGTCCGCGACCATTCCGCCATCTCGTGCACGGCGGCGCGGAGTTTCCCCGCCCAGTGGGCGGGTTTGCCGCGGTAGACGCGCTCGCCGTGGGCGGCCATGTTGGCCCACTGGCGGGGATCGAACGCGCAGTTGTCGAGGTCGTAGCCGACGTCGTCGAAGAACTCGCTGACCTCGCCGTGCGACATCCACACGTGCGGTTCGAGCAGGTCGTGCATCGACACGTCCTCCTCGCGCCAGCCGGGGAGCTCGGTGGCGAAGGAGAAGCAGTACGGCAGGCCGTGGTGTGCCTGGCGGAGCGCGGAGAGAGCCTCCGTCATCCATCGCCGCATCTCCGGTTCACGGCGGGACGGCGTGTCCTCCCGGCCCAGCCAGGGCGCCCACAGGGGCATGGGGAACTCGTTGCAGAGGTCGACGTACAGCAGGCTGTCCAGCAGTCCCGCGGCGGCGAGGGCGTCGAGCGTGGCCGTCCAGACACGGGCCAGGTCCTGCGGCGTGCGGATCGCGGCGAGGGCGGTCCCGGTCGTCTCCGGGCGGAACCAGCTCGACAGGGCGACGGCGATCCCGCGCCTGGCGCACCGCTCCACGAAGTCCGTCAGCTCGGGCAGGACCCGGACCTCGACCGGGCCGGGGGCTCCCCAGTCGTTCTGGTCCCAGATCGGGACCAGGGACCAGGAGCGCTCGGGGCCGGCGGCGACCAGGTGCGGGTACGGGTCGATGCGCACGGCGTCGTAGCCGCGTACGAGGAGCTCGTCGAGCGCGCGGTCCCAGTCCTCGTACCCGGCCCCCGGCCAGCGGCGTTCCAGCCAGGAGAAGTCCCACATGGTGATGGCGCGGACTGTCGGCATACCTTCTACTTCCTGGCGTCGATCTGGATCTTCATGGTCGCCGGGTCGCGGCGCAGCCGCTCGAATCCCCCGTCGACGGCGTCGGTCAGGGGGACGACGGCGGTCAGCAGCGGCGCCGGGTCGACGACGCCCGCGGCGAGCAGCGCGACGGCGCCGGTGACGTCGACGTCCCACACGTGGGCGGCGCTGCCGAGCACCCGCTTCTCCTCGAGGACCAGCGAGCGTACCGGCAGGGCGATCGCCGTGGCGCCGGTGCCGACGAGCACCACGGTGCCGCCGGGCCGGGTCAGCTCCACCGCGGACCAGACCGCGGCGTCGGCGCCGGAGCACTCGACCGTCACGTCCGCGCCCCGGTCGCCCACGGCCTGCGCCGCCTCCCCGGGGCTCACCGGAACCGCGCCGTAGCGCGCGGCGAGGGCACGGCGCGCGGCGGCCGGCTCGACCGCGACGACGCACAATGCTCCCCGAGCGGTGGCCAGCGCGGTGACCAGAAGGCCGATGGTACCCGCACCGACCACGGCGACCGTACGTCCCGCCAGGTCACCGGCCTTGCGGAGGGCGCGGACCGCCACAGACAGGGGCTCGGCGAAGGCCGCCGTCTCCGCGGGCACGTGTTCCGGCACGGGCACCGCGGTCGCGGTCTCGGCGAGCATGTAGCGGGCGAGCCCGCCGTCGGTCTGCAGGCCGCGCACCTTCAGCCGGGGGCACAGTCCGGGTTCGTGCCGACGGCACCACCAGCACTCCCCGCAGCCGAGCACGACGTCAGGGACGACCCGGGTGCCCGGTTCCAGGTCGCCGCCGGCGGCCACGGTGCCGACCACCTCGTGTCCCAGCGTGACGGGCGGGCCGGCCACGTCGAGCGGGCCGCGTACGTACTCGTCGAGGTCAGTGCCGCAGATCCCGGTGCGTTCGACCTCGACGAGGATCTGTCCGCGCCCCGGTTCGGGGACGGGAACACGGTCGAGTCTCACGTCGCCGCGGCCGTGCCAGCGCAGCGCCGGCATGCCGGCGGTCATCGCCCGCTCTCCCTGGTCGTGGTGGTGGGCGCGGCGAGCAGCTCGGGGCGCAGCCGGACACCGTGGCCGGGCGCCCGGGACGGGGTGATCCGTCCCTCCGCGACCTCGGGCAACCCGGCGACCAGCTCCGGGTACCACGTGCGCAGGAACGCGCGGGCGGTCTCCTGGATCAGCCCGTTCGGCTGGCTGCACGACAGGTGGGTGGCGACGGCCAGGGAGACCGGTCCGGTGCAGTCGTGCGGCGCGACCGGCTTGCCGAACGCGTCGGCGAGCGTGGCGACCTTGCGGGCCTCGGTGAGCCCGCCGGTCCAGGTCGGGTCCACGGTGACCACGTCGACCGCGTTCTCCTGCAGCAGCGGCAGGAAGCCTCTGCGGCCGACGCACGTCTCGCCGACCGCGAACGGGATGTCGACCTCGCGGCGCAGCCCGCCGAGCGCGGCCACCGCGTCGGCCCGCAGCGGGTCCTCCACCCACGTCGGCCGGTACGGCGCCAGCGCGCGGCAGATCCTGGCCGCCGCCCCCGGGTACCACAGCCCGTGCAGCTCGATCATCAGCTCAAGGTCGGTGCCGACCGCCTCCCGGATGGCGGCGACGATGCCGATCGCCTCCGCCAGCTCGGCCTCGTCGATTCGCAGCCCGTCGTTGCGCTCGGCGGCCCGGTCGAACGGCCAGATCTTCATCCCGGCGTAGCCCTCCGCCCGCAGTTCCCTGGCCAGCTCGGCCGGCCGGGTCAGGAAGGCGCGCAGGTCCTCGTACGGCTCGTCCTGCTCGGGCAGGCCCCAGTTGTCCGAGCGCTGACGACTGGTGGCGCTCACGTAGCGGGAGCCCGCGCAGGTGTTGTAGATCGGGATCGACGTACGGACCGCGCCGCCCAGAAGGTCGGTCAGCGGCAGGCCGGCGATCTGGCCGAGCAGGTCCCACAGCGCGACGTCGACGGCGCCGTTGCCGCGGGTCTCCACGCCGCCGCCCTGGTAGCCGGTGTACGGCGTCAGCAGCCTGCCCACGGCCTCGGGCGACGGGTCGGCGAGCCCGACGAGCTGGGGTGCGACCTGTTCGTGCAGGTACGTCTCGACCGATTCGGCCCCGTAAAACGTCTCGCCCAGCCCGATCTGCCCGCTGTCGGTGTGCAGGCGCACGAAGCAGAGGTTGGACTGGGTCCGGGTGCGTACGGTCTCCAGGGCAATGATCTTCATTCCGGCCTCCTCCTGGCCAGTCCGGTCTGACCAGTTGGACCACAATGAACGACAGACGTACACGCTGTCAATGAGAGGTGAAGACCGTCAGGGAAGGTCGGCCAGCCGGTCACCGACCCGGTGCAGCAGCGCGGCCACGTCGGGGCGGTCACCCGCCCAGCGGTGCAGCACCGTCGGCAGGGGGCGGTCCAGATCGTCGCCGTAGAGCTGCTTGGCCAGCTCGACATGGCGGGCCATCGCGGCGCGGGCGGCCTCGGGATCGCGGGCCTCGATGGCGGCGAGGATCTCGTGGTGCACGGGCGCGCCGATCTTGGTGGTCACGCGGTCGGTGAGACTGCGCAACATCATCCCGTGGGCGAGCGGGCGGATGGCACCGAACATGATCTGCAGCACGGTGTTGTGCGAAGCGGCGGCGATCGCCTCGTGGAAGGCGACGTCGAGGTCCGCGGCCGTCGCCACGTCCGTGCTGGCGTCGAACGCGGTCAGCAGATCGCGCAACCGCCGCACGTCCGGCTCGTCGTGGTGGGTCGCGGCCAGCGCCGCCGACTCCGTCTCCAGCATGCGCCTTGCCACCACGAGTTCGCGAACGGTCACCTCGCCGCGCTGCACCAGCACGTTGAGCGAGGCGGGACCGCCGGTGGGCAGCACTTCCCTGACGAAGCTGCCGCGGCCTGGCTGCACCACGATCAGGCCGCGTTCCTGGAGGCTGCGCAGAGCTTCGCGGATCAGCGGGCGGCTGACGCCGTATTCGCTGGCCAGTTGCCGCTCCGAGGCGAGCTTCTGGCCGGGTCGCCAGCGGTTGGACACGATCGCGCGCTCCAGCCGCGCGGTGAGTTCCGGCGTGGTGAGGGGCGCGGCATCACCGGTCAGACCAGGCATGGCGCCAGCCTGCTGAGTGGCGTGCCAAATGTCAAAACAGGGCGACGCCGCACACGCGCGTCGAGGTCACCGTTCGGAGGCGGCGGTCCTCGACTGGACCTGCCGAACCCGCTCCACGTCCAGCTTGGTCGTGCGGTCGAACCGGTAGATGCCGTTCTCCTCCTGGAACACGTCGGTCAGCTGGGTGTAGCAGTAGCCGAACATGTCGGGGTTGTCCAGCAGCACCTCGGTCAGCCCGGCGAACCGCTCGTGGAACTCGTCCTCGGTCCGGACCCGCTGCCCGTACCCCCAGGACGTCTGCCGGTCCTTCCTCTGCGCTGTCCCTGCCAGCTCGGGGTTCCACCAGATCCCGCCGTACTCGCTGACGAAGTACGGCTGTCCCCGGTAGGCCACGGAGATGGGCAGACCGTCGACGTCGTTGACGAACGGCTCGTCCTTGCTCAGGCCGGCCATCAGCCCGGCGAAGGCTGAGGGCTCCTGTTCGTAATTGTGTGAATCGTAGATGTCGGTTCCCAGCACGCGGTGGCTGTAGCCGGACGCGTCGATGACCGGGCGGGTGGGATCGGCGAGCTTCGTGGCCAGGAACATGCCGCGGGTGACGTCGTCGAGCTGGGCGACGCGGTCGTGGATCGGCTGGCGGGTCTCGTTGAGCGGGCACCAGCCGATGATCGACGGGTGGGAGACGTCCCGTTCCAGGACCTCCAGCCACTGGGTGACGAAGGACGCGGTCGGCCGCTGCTCGCGCCCGTCGTGGGCGCCCCAGTCGCCGAACTCCCCCCACACCAGGTAGCCCAGCCGGTCGGCGTGGTAGAGGAAGCGCTCCTCGAACACCTTCTGGTGCAGGCGCGCCCCGTTGAAGCCCGCGGCCAGCGCCAGCTCGATGTCCCGCAGCAGCGCTTCGTCGCTGGGCGCGGTCATGAGGCCGTCGGGGTAGTAGCCCTGGTCGAGGACGAGCCGCTGGAAGACCGGACGGCCGTTGATGAGGACCCGCTTGCCGTCGATCGCGATGGAGCGCAGCCCGGCGTAGGCGTCCACGGTGTCCGTGACGGCGCCGCCGGCGTCGAGCAGCTCGACCTTCACGTCGTAGAGGTGGCCGTCGCCGGGCTCCCACAGGCGCACCCGGTCCTCCGGGAGCTGCAGGCGCACGGACGGGGCGAGGTCCGCGTCGGCGCGGGCGGTCGCGGTGGCGACGGCGCCGTCCTTGTCGGCGACGGTCACGCGGACCGAGCTGCCGGGACGGTTGCCGGACAGCGGGGTGACGACGGTGAAGGAGGAGGTCGCGACGTCAGGGGTGATGCGCGGGCGGCGCAGGTGCACGTCAGGGACGGGCTCCAGCCACACGGTCTGCCAGATCCCCGTCGTGCGGGTGTAGAGGCACTCGTAGTTCGCGTACCGGGTCGACTGCTTGCCCCGCGCCTGGGGTCCGTGGCGGGTGTCGCGGGCGCGTACCACGATCGTGGCGTCCTCGCCGGGGCGCACCACGCCGGAGAGGTCGGCCGTGAACGGAGAGAAGCCGCCGCGGTGGCGGGCCACCTCGACACCGTTCACCCACACGGTGGCGTCGTGGTCGACGGCGCCGAAGTGCAGCAGCGACCGCCGGCCCGCCCACGCGCCGGGGATCGTCACGGTGCGGCGGTACCACACCGCCTCCATGAAGTCGGTGTGCGCGAGGCCGGACAACTCCGACTCGGGCGCGAAGGGGACGGTGATCGTCCCGGAGAGCTCACGTTCACGCAGGCCACGTTCCAGGCCGGAGTCTCCTGCGTCGATCTCGAACTGCCACGGCCCGTTGAGGTTGAGCCAGTCCTGCCGGACCATCTGCGGGCGGGGATATTCCGGTCGAGGCACGGCGGAACCAGGCATTCGTCAACCTTCCAAAAATCACAAAAACTGACAAAACAAAACCTTTTGCTACGTAGCAGAGTGTGTCACACTCCCTCCAACCGGAGTCAACATCCGGCTATCCCCGGTGTGAGGGGCCGGCCGGACCCTCTGCGAGGAAGCACCTTATGAGCAAGTGGCCCGATTCCCGCCTCTCTCGGCGAAGGGTGCTGCAGGCCGCGGGACTTTCCGCACTGCTCGCCGGCTGCGGTACGGAACCCGCCGCACGCAGCACCCGGGAGATCGTCTTCTGGCATCTCATGACCGGTGGCGACGGCGAGCGGATGAACGCGATCGTCAGCAAGGCAGACGCCGCCATGCCCGACGCCGAGATCAAGCAGGTCGTGCTGGCGTGGGGCGCCCCCTACTACACCAAACTCGCGATGTCGGCCGCCGGCGGCCGCGCACCCGACCTCGGCATCGTGCACATGTCGCGCCTGGCCGGGTACGCCCCCGGCGGCCTGCTCGACCCCTGGGACGTCGACCGCCTCGCCCGCTACGGCGTCGACCAGTCGACGTTCACGGCCCCGGCGTGGAAGAGCTCGATCATCAACGGCAAGCTCTACGCCCTGGCCCTCGACGCGCACACGTTCGTGGCGTTCTTCAACACCGAACTGGCCGACAAGGCCGGGCTGCTCGGCTCCGACGGAAAACTGCCCGAGATCAAGAGCCTGGACGACCTGAAGGGCATGGGCCGGGAGTTCAAGAAACTCACCGGCTCCGACTACGGGCTCTCGTACGGATTTCTCGGGGACGGTGCCCAGCTGTGGCGCCTGTTCTGGACCTTCTACACTCAGCACGGCGCCACCTTCGACCTGACGGGCGACACCTTCGTCTACGACGCCGACGCGTTCGGCGAGTCGGTCGAGACGATGCGCAGCCTGGTCGACGGCGAGGTCGCCTCCAACAGCGCCGACTACGCCACGGCCAGCTCGTGGTTCCTCAGCGGCAACACCGGCCTGGCCCTGTCGGGGGTCTGGGAGCTCCCGCAGTACCAGGACGCGAAGATGCCCCTCGGCGCCTTGCCGATCCCGAACATGTTCGGCACGGACGTCGACTCGACCTGGGGTGACTCGCACACGTTCGTCCTCCCCCACCAGGACGACCCCGACGAACAGCGGCGGGAGCTGGCCTACGAGGCCGTCGCCACCATCCTCAAGAACTCGTTGTCCTGGGGCGAGGCCGGGCACACACCCGCCTACCAGCCCGTCGTCGACACACCGGAGTTCAAGGCGTTGCGGCCGAACAACGACTACGCCGTCACGGCCACGTACCTCCACTACGACCCGCCGTCCTCCTTCACCGGCTCCGCCTCGAGCTTCATGGACCAGTTCCGCAACAGCATCCAGAACGCGCTCACCGGCCAGATCTCCGTGAAGGACGCCATCGCCACCTTCGCCGAACGCGTCAACGTCCTCATGTCCAAGGCGGTGCAGCGATGACGTCAGCCACTCTCGCGAACAAGGGCGCCACCACCCGGGCCGCCACGAGACGGCCGAGGAGTCTCAGGAGCCAGGGCGGCCTCCTCTACGTGCTGCCGTTCTTGGTGACCTTCGTGCTCTTCCTCCTCTGGCCCCTGATCTACGGGGTCTGGATGAGCTTCACCGACCGCGACCTCGCGGCCGGGGCCGAACCCAAGCTGGTCGGGCTGGACAACTACACCGAGGCTCTCTCGGACCCGATGGTGTGGACGACGTTCGGCAACACGGTGCTGTTCACCGTGATGACCACGATCCCGCTGGTCGTGCTGGCCCTCGCGGCGGCGCTGCTGGTCAACATGGGGCTGCCGGGGCAGTGGGTCTGGCGCATGGCGTTCTTCGTGCCGTACCTGCTGGCCTCGACCGTGGTCAGCCTCTTCTGGGAGTGGCTCTACAACCCCGAGCTCGGGTTGATCAACTCCTTCCTCGGCGTCTTCGGCATCGAGGGCAGGAGCTGGTTGCAGGACCCGGACTTCGCCATGGCGGCCGTCGCCGTCGCCACCACGTGGTGGACGCTCGGGTTCAACTTCCTGCTCTATCTCGCCGCGCTGCAGAACATCCCCAGCACCGTCTACGAGGCCGCCTCGATCGACGGGGCCGGCAAGTGGCGGCAGCTGTTCTCGGTCACGCTGCCGCTGCTGCGCAACATCACGATGCTCATCCTCGTCCTCCAGGTGCTGGCCTCGCTCAAGGTGTTCGACCAGATCTTCCAGATGACGGCCGGCGGCCCCGACGACTCCACCCGCTCGATCCTGATGTACGTCTACGACACCGGTTTCACGAACTACCGGCTCGGCTACGCCTCGGCGGTCTCGTACATCTTCTTCGCCATCATCCTGATCCTGTCGCTGCTGCAACTGCGGTTCGCCCGGAGGTCCGACCAGTCATGAGAAGCATCAATCCAGGGCGCATCGTGGCCTTCGTGGTGCTGGCCCTGTTCAGCCTCCTGATGCTGGCGCCGTTCCTGTGGGCGATCAACACCTCGTTCAAGACCGAGGCGGACGCCGGCGCCAGCCCCGTGACGATCCTCCCCGCGAGCGGCTACACCTGGGACACCTACACGGACCTCTTCCAGATGGGCAGCATCCCCGTCTGGATGATCAACAGCCTGGTCGTGGCGGCGGGCGTCACGGCCATCACTCTGGTGATCTCCGCGCTGGCGGGCTACGCGTTCTCGCGGCTGGACTTCACCGGGCGCAAGCTGCTCCTGGGCCTCACCGTCGCCTCGATCATGGTCCCCGGAACGATCTTCATCGTGCCGCTCTTCGACGAGATGCTCGCCTTCAACATGGTCGACACGTACTGGGGGATGATCCTGCCCCAGGTGGTCGCGCCGGTGATGGTGTTCATCCTCAAGCGCTTCTTCGACAGCATCCCCCGTGAGCTGGAGGACGCCGCGCGGGTGGACGGAGCGGGATCGTTGCGCATCTTCCTGCAGATCGTGCTGCCGCTGTCGCGGCCGATCATCGCGGCGGTGGCGATCTTCACGTTCGTCGGCGCGTGGAACAACTTCCTGTGGCCGTACATCGTGACGAACGATCCCAACCTCATGACGCTGCCCGTCGGCCTTGAGACCGTCTCCACCGGCTTCGGCATCGTCTTCGCCGAGAACATGGCCAAGTCCGTGCTGGCCGCGCTGCCCCTGATCGTGGTGTTCCTGTTCTTCCAGCGGCAGATCATCAAGGGCATCGCCACCACCGGGCTCGGCGGTCAGTGACCGACCCTCATTGACTGGACTCGCGCACCTTCAGCTGGAAGTCGACCACGACGTGCGACGCTCGCCCGCCGGGCTTGCCGGTGATCTGCTCGTGGAGCATCGCGACGGCGTGGGCGGCCATCGACTCGACGTCGGGGGAGACGGAGGTCAGCGACGGCGTGGAATAGCGGGCCTCCTCGACGTCGTCGAAACCCACCACCGCGACGTCCTTCGGCACCCTGATGTCCCTGGCCTGCAGCGCCCGGAGCGCGCCGAGGGCGATGGAGTCGTTCATCGCGAAGATGGCGTCCGGCATCGGGCCGCCGGTGTCGATGTGCTGCTCGATCGCCTGCCGGCCGCCCTCGCGGGTCCAGTCGGCCCTGATCAGCAGGGTCTCGTCGGTGGGCAGCCCTGCCTCCGTCACACCGTCGAGGAAGCCCCGCACCCGCGTGCGTGCCGTCAGGCCCCCATCGGGGTCGTAGCCGAGCAGCATCAGCCGCCTCCTGCCCGTCTCGGCCAGGTGGCGGGCCACCGCCGTGGACGCGTCGCGGTTGGGGATGCCGACGTGGTGAACCTCCCCCTCCAGCACCTCGTCGCCCATCAGCACGATCGGGAAGTCGGCGCGGCGGCGCTGCCCGTCGCCGGGCCGCAACGACAGGGCCATCATGATCGCGCCGTCGGTGAGCTGGTTGCGGCCGCCCGTCAGCACCTGCAGCTCCCGCTCCCTGTGGGATCCCGTCAGCTCGATCAGCACGGTGTAGCCGAGCGCCTCGGCCTCGCGCACGACCGGGTCGGCGAGGTCGGCGAAGATGCGGGCCCTGAAGTCGGGGACGACGAACGCGATGAGCCCGGTGCGGGCGGAGCGCAGGCTGCGCGCGGCCGCGTTGGGCACGTAGCCCAGCATGGCCATGGCGTCGAGCACCCGCTCGCGGGTCTCCGGGCGGACGTAGGCGTAGTTGTTGACGACGTTGGAGACCGTGCGCTGGGACACCCCGGCCACACGAGCCACATCATGCATGCTCACGGCCATCGCTCAACGCCTTTACCCGGGGACGGTATCAAAGAGCCCTTATCGTACTGTTCACGACCTGGCGATCTCATCGGATTTTTCGCCACGTGGACGGCCGCGCAGGTTGATCTTCGGAGGTAACGTGAGCTCGCCAGAGACCCTTTACGCGTACAACGGGATCAAGAAAAGAGCCGGGGCCATCTGCGACACCGCCGAAGACATCCGGGTCGCCCGCCGCGACTGGAAGCATGAGATCGACTCCCCCGAGGCCGAGTTCGAGCTCCACGACCCGGCCGCCGCCCTCGCCGAGGTGCGCGACGCATGGGAGAAGGAGTTCTCCGTCTACCACGAGGTGCTGGAGCGGTGGTGCCTGGCGACGCGCGCGTCGGCCGCGGGGTTCGAGTCGATCGACGACTATCTCGAGTCCAGGGCGCCGGCCTCCGGTGACGGTTCATGACGTCGAACGACTACCTCCAGGTCTCGACCGCGATCAACCGGCTCAGGCAGGCCGCCGTCTCTCTCACGACGATGGTCAGCCCGAGCACCGTGCTCGGCGAGGTCATCGGCGTCATCAACACGGTGGCCTCGATCTTCAGGGACGTGCCCGGCGACCCCGACGGCATCGACGACCTCGCCAGGGCCTTCCGCAAGATGGCGGCCGTGGTCGACACCGCCTCCGCCGATCTCGACCGTACGAAGGTCTCGGTCCCGTCGGTGTGGAAGGGCGAGGCCGCCACCGAGGCACTCGCCGCGCTCGGAGCGGCGGACGACCTGATGCAGGAGGCCGCGCCCGCCATGCGCAGAGCCGACACGTTGCTGACGGAGTACGCCGAGGAGCTGCGCAGGCTGAAACGCAGGCTCGGCGGGCACCGGCAGGAGCTGGCCGACGCGCTGGGCGAGCTCGACAGCGCCCACGAGATCGTACGCAACGTGTGGAACGCCGTGTGGCCGTTCGACGGCGACGGCGGGATCGTCGAGGTCGTCGGCAACGCCGTCAGGGCCATCCACGGTGGCATCAGGGTGTTCGAAGACCTCCAGGAGGCCGAGGACAGGCTGCGGCGCGGGCTGCGTGACGTGCAGGGCAAGGCACGCGCGGGCGCCGCCCGCTCTCCCCACATCGACGCCTTCGACGCGGTGCTGCTGGCGGCCGCCGGCATCGGCGGCCCCGTGCAGGAGGAGAACGGCATCCTCACCACGGCGCAGCTGGCCAGGGCCGCCGAGAAGATGGACGCGCTGTCGGAGGAGGACCGCGCCCACATGCAGCGCCTTCTCGACGACGCGGGCTCCGAGACGGAACGCGCGTACCTGATGAAGGCCCTCGCGGCCGGACACCCGGTCGATGAGATCACCACCTTCGCCTCGGCCATCCGCGGCAAGAGCGAGAGCTGGCTGCGCGAGCACCTCAGCCTGGTCGACCCGGCGAGCGGCGGCACCGTGCGGGTCAACGGCGTCGAGCTGCAACAGCAGGACCAGACGACCTGCGGCTCCACCTCGATCATGGTGGCGCGCGCCATGAACGACCCGCTGTACGCGCTGAGCCTGACCACCGACGACCAGGGCAACCCGCTCACGGCCGCCGAGCTCCGCCAGAGGCTCACCGACGAGCAGCACCGCATCCACGACTCCACCAACACCGCCTGGCCGCAGAGCCTCGGCACCTCCCCCTGGGGGCTGACCGACGAGCTGAACGAGCACGCCGACTCCTTCGGCACGCGCTACGACTGGCGGATCGTCGACGACACCGACGCCGGCTCCGTGAACCCGGCCCTCGACGACGCCGTCGGCGCGGTGGACGCCGGCCACACCGTACCGGTCCTCATCGGCGACTCCTATCCGGCCCACTACGTGCTGCTCGTCGGGCACGAGGGCGACAACCTGGTCTTCTACAACCCGAGCGGGGACCTGACCCGCGTCAGCGAGGACGACTTCCGCAACGGTGACATCACGGCCCTGGGATACGAGCACGTCCAAGGCGTGGTGACCCCCCGATGACCCGGCGGCTCCTGCTGGTGCCGATCTGCTTGCTGCTGAGCGGGTGCGTCGCCTCCGAGGCCACGACGCGCGCCGATCACGAGCGGCTCGACGTGCTGTTGTCGCAGCCGTTCGTCGGCGAGGCCGTCGA
Organism: Nonomuraea sp. K271; assembly: GCF_009908215.1. NCBI lineage: Bacteria > Bacillati > Actinomycetota > Actinomycetes > Streptosporangiales > Streptosporangiaceae > Nonomuraea > Nonomuraea sp. K271. Next base: position 16,601 of record NZ_JAAAHR010000019.1, read on the forward strand.
GGAGCCGGCCCGCAGGCTCGCCTTCCGGAAGTCGGACGACCTGCCCGCCACCCGCGGCATGGTCACCGTGGTCCTGGCCGACGGGCCCGCGGCGGCTCCGGCCGGCGAGGCGCGGCGGTGGGCGGCGAAGGGCATGCGGAAACTGCGTGAGGGCGGCTGGACGGTCTACTCCGCGGTGTGCCTGCCGCCGCGCGAATCCGGCGACCCCGACCCCCCCGAGGAGGGCGCGTGGGACGCGTGGTCCTTCGCCGCGCACGCCTACAAGGTCGTGGACGGCGTGTCCTACTTCGCCATCGGTCAGGGACTCGGGCGGCTGCCGGACGCCGTCGAGATGACCATCGAAATGCGCGCCCCGAGCTCGCGCGAGCCGGTCACCGACCTGTTCCCCGAGCGCCCGCCGCCGCTGCCCGAGGGAAAGAGCTGCGTGGAGACCGGGGACCTGCCCGCCGGGAAGGTCACCGACGGCCCGCCCGTGATCATGGGTGAGAGCGCCGGCGACCCGTCGGGCACCGTACGGTGACCGGGTGCCGCGCCCGGTCTGGGCTGCGAAAACGAGATCATGTAGGGTGAGCCCGGCATACCCCCCAACGGCATGGAGTCCGCAGTGCCGCACATGTCCCGACGCCAGGTTCTCTCCCTCCTCCCCGCCGCCGGCCTGCTCGCCATGGCGGCCGCGCCCCTGCGTGCCGCCGCCGCGTCGGCGACCGATCACGCGCGGCTGCTCGCCAACACCGTGGCGATCTTCGCGGGAACCGCGGACGTCAACGCCCGCCCCGAGCTCGCCGCCAAGCTGGCGGCGATGCTCGACACCGCCAGGCAGCGGCTGACCGCGATGGACCAGGCGGGCGACGGCGAGCTGTTCGCCGGTCTGGCGCTCGGCGCCGACGACGCCAACCTGCGCACGGCGTACCAGTACCTGTACGAGATCGCGCTCGCGACCCGCACGCCCGGCGGCGAGCTCGACGGTGACGCCGCCGTCCAGCGCCGGGTCGTCGACGGCCTGCAGTGGCTGCACGAACACCACTTCGGCGACCAGTCGAAGGGCTACTACGGCAACTGGCACAGCTGGGAGATCGGCATCCCTACCCACGTGAGCAGGACGCTGGTCCTGCTGGACGAACGGGTGCGGGAAGTCAGTCCCGGCCTGCCGATCACGTACATCGCGTCGATGGACGCCTACCTGCGCAACGGCAAGGACGGCGACGTCGACCTCGACTCGCGCTTCCACACCGGGGCCAACCTCGCCGACATCACCGGCAACCGCATCCTCCAGGGCGCGCTGACCGGCGACGACGCCCGCGTCTCCAAGGCCATCTCCGACCAGGCCACCGTCTTCGCCACGATCGACCCCTACGACCTCCAGCACGGCGTCACCGACGGCTACTACCACGACGGCTCCTTCATCCAGCACCACTCGGTCGCCTACACCGGCTCCTACGGGCGTGCCCTGCTGACCCGCGTCGTGCAGACCCTCAAGACGCTCGAAGGCGCCACGAGCGAGGGTGGGGCCGACCTGGCCGGCGTGGTGCACCGCTGGATCTCCGACGGCTTCGCCCCGCTCATCTTCGAGGGGTGGATGATGGAGATCGTCAAGGGGCGGGCGGTCTCGCGTACGGCCAGCGGCTACACCGACGTCCAGGTGATCGTGGAGGCCGCCGCCGACCTGGCCGACCACGTCGAGGGTGACGGCTCGCAGGCCCTGAAGAAATACGTCAAGTTCCTGCCGGAGGCCGACACCGGCGCGTTCGTCTCCCCGGTGAGCATCGCCCGCTACGCGGCCATCCGCGCCGACTCCGCCATCCCGGCAGCCGACCTCAACCCGCCCGAGCGCTCCGTGGCGTTCAACTCCATGGACAGGACCGTGCACCGCCGCCCCGGCTACGCCTTCGCGCTGGCGCGCAGCTCCGACCGGATCAGTAAGTACGAGTACATGAACGGCGAGAACCTCATGCCCTGGTTCCAGGGCGACGGCGCCTACTATCTCTATCTCTCGGGAGAGGACCAGCGCGAGGTCTTCGGCGTCGACTACTACACGGCCGTCTCACCGTACCGGCTGGCCGGGGTCACCGCGCCGGAGGAGGAGCGTCGCACGGTGCCCGACCTGTACGGCCGGTTCTGGTACGAGAACCCGGACCATCCGCTGGAGTTCACCTCCTCGTCGGAGTCACAGAACACCTACGTGTACTTCCCGCTGGCTGGGAACGCCTTCTCCGGCGGCGCCACGCTCGGCGCGTACGGCGCGGCCGGCATGGTGCAGTCCGACGACGCCGCCTACACCGCCAAGCAGGAGGGCATCCTGCCCGACGACTTCGTCGTCTACCGCAACGCCCGCGCGACCAAGTCGTGGTTCATGCTGGACGACGAGATCGTGGTGCTGGCCGCAGACGTCTCGGGCCAGGGCCGCCGTGCCGCGGTGACCACCGTGGACAGCCGCATCGCCGCCCCCGGGGACACGGTCGTGCTGACCGGCGAGGACTGGCGCGGCGGGGCCTGGCGGGCGGGCGACACGGCGTCGCCCCGCTGGCTGCGGTACGCCAACGACACCCGCCACACCTCGATCGGCTACGCCTTCCTCACCCGGCAGCCGGTCGCGGCCGGTCTGGAGACGGTGACCCGCAGCCGCAGGGTCGTCCGCGCGAGCAACCCCGACACGAGCGTCACCAAGAACGTCTTCACCGCCTCCATCGCCCACCCGGCCGCCGGCGGGGTCTCCGCCGTCGCCTACGCCCTGGTCCCCAACGCGAGCGAGGCCCGGCTGCGCCGCTACAAGGACGGCCCGCTGACCGTGCTGGCCAACGACCGGCACGTGCAGGCGATCAAACACGGAAGGCTCGGGATCGTCGCCGCCAACGTCTTCACCGGCGGCCGGCGGCACGCGGAGCGGCTGATCGTCGACGGCCCCGCCTCGGTCATCGTCCGCAGCGGCGAGCGCACGGTCGTCGCCCTGTCCGACCCCACGATGAAACGCGACCATGTGACGGTCGTGCTGCGCGGCAGGCCCCTGCGCCTCGACACCGCCGACGAGGGTGTGACGGTGCGCCGCGTGCCGGGCGGCACCGAGGTCCGGGCCAGGACCCGCCACGCGCACGGCCGTACCCTCACCGCCACCCTCCGCTGATCACGCGGCCGGGGTGGTGGAGACGACGCGGGCTGCGATGGTCCGGGCGCAGGCCAGCGCCTCGGTGCGGGTGGTGTCCACCTCCACGTCGTAGACCACGCCCTGGTGAACGATCTCCGCCTGGGTGGCCGCCATGCCCGTGACCCGGTCGCCGCGGGCCGTCTCACGGCCCGCCGCGACCGCGCTGTCGCAGCGCACGCCGACCCACAGCACGTCGAGCCCGGCAAGGACCTTGCGCCACCGTTCCTGGGACGACGCGCCGCCGAGGAAGACGTCGTCCACGATCATCCGGGCGCCCGCGCGGGCCGTCGCGGCCACGCCCGTCATCCACGCCGACTGCAGCAGCCCGAACTCCGGCCCGACCTCGACCTGGCCGTCCGGGGAGAACACGATGCCGCCCGCCGACGCCTGCATGGACGCGGGCATCGACGCGATCAGCGTGTCGACGCCGACGGCGAGCCAGGTGTCTGGCAGAACCGCCTGCAGGCAGCGGGCGATCCCCGACTTGCCGGAACTGGAGCCGCCGTTCAGCACGATCACCTGTGTGGGCACCGCACCACCATAAAGAGCGGCGCCCCCGGGTGACCACCCGGGGGCGCCGCACGGACGGAACCTACTGCTTCGTCTCGCCTGCGGGCTCGGCGCCCGATTTCTCGGCGCCCGCGTTCTCGGCGTCGCCGCCGTCGCCGTTGACTCCGACGACCGCGAGCTCGAAGTCGCCGTCGTAGAGCTCGTGGCCGGTGATGACGGCCGACTCCACGGCCTCCTCGCCGCGCTGGCCGCGCAGGATCAGCGGGTCGTGGCGCAGGTCACGCGTGAGCGCCACGCACATGAGGACCATGACCGCCATGAACGGCACGGCGGCCAGAATGGTGAGATTTTTCAGCCCGGTGAGCGCCGCGTCGCCGCCTCCGCCGAGCAGCAGCATGATGGCCGCGACCGCGCCGGTCAGCACGCCCCAGATGACTACCACGAGCCGGCTGGGCTCCATGGTGCCGCGCTGGGAGAGCGTGCCCATCACGATCGAGGCGGCGTCCGCGCCGGAGACGAAGAAGATGCCCACGAGGATCATCACGAGCAGGGTCGTGGCGCCCGCCAGGGGGTATTCGTTCAGCAGCGCGAACAGCTGGCCTTCGGCGGTGGCCTCCTGGGTCAGCCCCGCACCGGTGGCCTCCGCCTGCATCGCCGTGCCGCCGAAGACCGCGAACCAGACCAGGCTGACCACGCTCGGCACCAGGATCACGCCGCCGACGAACTGCCGGATGGTGCGGCCGCGGCTGATGCGGGCGATGAACATGCCGACGAAGGGCGTCCAGGAGATCCACCACGCCCAGTAGAACACCGACCAGAACGACAGCCAGGTGGCGACCTCTTCACCGCCGCTGGCCTCGGTGCGGGCCGCCATCTGGGCCAGATCACCGACGAACGAGCCGAGGGAGGTGGGCAGCAGGTTGAGGATCAGCACGGTCGGGCCGACCACGAACAGGAACACGACCAGCACCAGCGCCAGCACCATGTTGGTGTTGGACAGCCACTGGATGCCCTTTTCCACGCCGGACACGGCCGACAACACGAACGCCGCCGTCAGCACCGCGATGATGACGATGAGCAGGCCCTCGCCGACCTCCGGCATCCAGCCGACCTCCTTGACGCCGCTGCCGATCTGCAGCGCGCCGAGGCCGAGCGAGGCGGCCGAGCCGAACAGGGTGGCGAAGATGGCCAGGATGTCGATGACCTTGCCGACACCGCCGTTGGCGTGCCGCTCGCCGATCAGCGGGGTGAACACCGCGCTGATCGTCTGTCGCCGGCCGCGGCGGAAGCACCCGTAGGCGATGGCCAGGCCGACCACGGCGTAGATCGACCACGGATGCAGCGTCCAGTGGAAGAGCGTGGTGGCCAGCGAGGTCTCCATGCGCGCGGCCGCGGCCGCGGTGGCCTCGTTGGTGGCGGGCGGGGGCTCGGTGAAGTGCGTGAGCGGCTCGTTCACGCCGTAGAACATCAGCCCGATGCCCATGCCCGCGCTGAACATCATCGCGATCCAGGACACGGTCCGGAACTCGGGCTGCTCGCCCTCCTGCCCCAAGGTGATCTTGCCGTACTTGCTGAACGCAAGCCACAGCACGAACACCACGAAGCCGGAGGCCGCGAGCACGAAGGCCCAGCCCAGGTTGTGCATCGTCCAGTCGAGCAGCGAGGCCGACACGCCCTCCAGCGTGTCGGTGGCGACCGCACCCCAGATGACGAAGGCAAGGGTCAGCGCGGCGGCCACCCCGAACACCACCCAGTCTGTGCGGGGTGGAAGGGCGGCTTTCAGACCTCCTGACGTATCCATGATTTTGCTGGTGTCCTGTGGTTGCTGTTCCACGAGCTCCTCTTGCCTTCTCTCGTGTACGCGTCCGTCTGTCCTGTAACGCGTCCGGGTCGGATACGTACGGACTGTTTACACAACGTTACCGAACGATCTTCGATCGACCAAAAAAACTATTACAATCAGCCAAACGTCGTAAACCTTCAGGCGCGATCAAGCGTCCTCTGCAACCACCCCGTGACGTTTCAGCCGTCTGCGGCGGCTCCGCGCTCCCAGCGCATCTCGCCGTCGTGCCACCGCCCGGTGGGACGCAGGCCCGCGGCCGTGGCGACGGCGGTCGAGGCCGCGTGACCTGGATGGATGTGCGCGACGACCGTGCCGATCCCCTTCCCCACCAGCCGGCCGACCAACGCCTTCGCCGCCGCCGAGGCCAGGCCGCGGCCCTGCCACGGCGTGCCGATCACCCAGGCGACCTCGGCGCGGCCGCCCTCGATGGTGGCCTGCACGTAACCGACGAGCCGCTCGTCCTCCCGCGACCACACCACCCAGTTGCGCCAGCCCGGCGGCCCGGCCACGAGCCGCTCGTAGCGGGCGCGCAACTCCTGCGCGGTGAGCGGGACACCGCCGGTGAAGGCGTGCAGGGCGGGGTCCGACAGCACGGCGGCCATCTCGCCGGCGTGCTCGACGCGCAGCGGCCGCAGGACGACCCGCGGCGTCTCGATGTTCTCCACACGCCAGTGCTCACCCACGGCCATGGCGGCTCACCCTACTCGCCCGGGATGTCAGTCGTGGGCGTACGACAGGATGACGGCCTCCGCCAGCAGCGTCACCTGGTTCTCCGTATGACGGTCGGCCTGGTGGAAGGCGATCTCCGCACCGCAGGCCGCGCAGACGAGGTTGGGGCCGACGACCCCGCTGATCCCGCAGCAGCCGGTGAGCCGGGAGACGTCCGGAGGCAGCCGCGTGCCGACGGCGTCATCGGGATGGATGACCAGGCCGGGGGGGCTCCTCCGAGAGCCCGGAGGGGGGTGGTTGGCCGCGTACGTCCCGCGCGGCATCCGCGGCTGCTTGATCCTCTCGTGCCACGCAGTCGCGTCGACCGGCTGCTCCTTGTACGGGGGCAGCGGGATCTTCCGCGCGGACAAGGTGATCGGGCTACGGCAGGCCAATCAGCGGAACCGCGCCACATCGCGACGATACGCCCGCCACACGCGAATGAGGGCGGCATCCAGAGAGATGCCGCCCTCGGGCGGAACGCAGCGCGAGCCGGTTCCTACGCGTTCCTACGAGCGCTCAGCAGCGGCCGCGACCGGGCTGCCCCACTTGAGCCCGTCCGTCGGCCACACCTCCTTCTTGCGCAGCATCTTGAGCGTCGGGTCGCTGCCGCCGACCTCGCAGCGGGCGCCCTTCTTGGGCATCTTCAGCGAGATCAGGTACTCGTCGAAGGGCACCGTGCTGCACCTGTCCTTGCCGTAGATGCGGTGACCCCAGCCCTCGTACGTGAGGAGCACGGCCTTCGAGCCGAGCTGGCGGGCCACGTTGGCGGACCAGATCCACGGGGTGGAGGGGTCGTGCAACGAGTTGCCCAGCAGGATCGGAGCGTCACCCGTGTACCGCAGCCGGTGCTGCGGGTTCTTGGTGGGGTGGCCCAGGCAGACGGGCAGGTCCTCGACCGGCATCGGGTTGAGGCGCATGTCGGGGGCGATGCGGGAGGAGACCTTCATCAGCGCGGCGTACTCCCGGTAGTTGCGCACCGGCAGCTTGTAGTCCTCGCAGAGGATCGTGGTGTTCAGCTCGACGGTCTCGCCCGACACGGGCTGCCGCCCGGGCAGCGGCGGCACCTCGTCCGGCGGCGTGCCGCCGTCCAGGGCGTTGAGCATCTGGCTCAGTAGCTGCCAGGCCGGGCCTTCCGTGCCGAGCACGCCCTGCCACAGGACCTGGATCTCGGTCATCGGGCGGTCCTTGACGCCCGGATAGTAGAGCTTGCCGTCACGTGCCTTCTTCAGCAGCCGCTCCCACACCGCGCGGACGTCCTTGCCGTGCAGCGCGCACGCGGTCTCCTGCTCGCACCAGCCGACGAACTGGTCGAACGCGTCCTCCACGGCGGCGGCCTCGGTGGTCAGGAACGCCCCGACGCCGAGGCTGTGGTCCATGTTGCTGTCGAGCGCCATGGTCCGGATCTTGCCGGGGAACAGCTCGGCGTACATCTGGCCGATCAGGGTGCCGTACGAGATGCCGTAGAAGTTGAGCTTGCCCTCGCCGAGGGCGGCGCGGATGGCTTCGACGTCACGGGCGACGCTGACGGAGTCGACGTGGTCGTAGAGGGGGCCGGTGCGCTGCCGGCAGTCCTCACGCAGTTTCTTGGCGAACGCCTTCCACTTGTCGAAGTCGGCCTGGCTCTTCATGACGGCGTACGGGAACTTGTTGTAGACCGACGCCGAGCAGGTCACAGGGTGGCTGCGGCCCACGCCCCGGGGGTCGAAGCCGACGATGTCGAAGTGTTTGCGCAGCTCTTCGGTGTAGGAGCCGGGGGCGCCGTAGACGGCCTCCACGCCGGACCCGCCGGGGCCTCCGGGGTTGATCACGAGGGAGCCCACCCTGGCCTCGGGGTCGAGGGCCTTGCGGCGGGCGAGGGAGAGCTCGATCTTGGGGCCGTTCGGCTTGGACCAGTCGATCGGTACGGCGAGCTTGCCGCACTCGGCCTCAGGTTCCTCCTGGCAGGCGGCCCAGGTGATGCCGCCCTTGGCGGCGGCCCTCGTGGCCCCGTCAGCGGCGGCGGCCGCCCCGGCCGTCGAAAGGGGGAGCAGCGCCGCCAGTATCGTGAACGCGGCGGCGAGCAGGGTAGATCGTCTTCGCACGTTTCTCCAATCTTCAACGATCAGCCGGCCGCTCACGCGGTCCGGCCAGGCCTGATCATTCCTGGACGGAGACGCGCATGTAGCGAAGCTGTGAAAATTAGGGCAAAGTGCTTAGCCAACGGGGCTTCTGTCAGATTGGGTCTTCGAACCTTCCACGCCGCACAGGAGGACAGAGCCGGATGAACGGGACGGTCACGGCGGTCAGCAGCAACGGCGAGCACTCCTTCACCAAGCCCAACCGGGAGAGCATCAACCTGCTCGCCGGCCACGGCGTGGAAGGTGACGTGCACGCGGGTACGACCGTCAAGCACCGCTCCCGGGTGGCCCAGGACCCCACCCAGCCCAACCTGCGCCAGGTGCACCTCATCCACGAGGAACTGTTCGCGGAGGTCGGCGAGGCCGGCTACGCGGTCGGGCCGGGCGAGCTCGGCGAGAACATCACGACCAGCGGAATCGACCTGCTCGGCCTGCCGGTCGGCACACTGCTGCACGTCGGCGAGCAGGCGGTGGTGGAGGTCACGGGGCTGCGCAACCCCTGCGTGCAGATCGACAGGTTCCAGGACGGGCTGCTCAAGCAGGTCGTCACCCGCGACGAGGCGGGCAACGTGGTACGCAAGGCCGGCATCATGAGCGTCGTCAGGACGGGCGGCGTGGTGCGCCCCGGCGACGCGATCGAGGTGCGGCTCCCTGCCGGGCCGCACCGCCCGCTCGACCGGGTCTGAGTTCCCGGGCGCTCACCGGCGCCCCTGGTGTCCCCCTTCGGGCGTCAGGCGTCCCGCGGCATGAGGGCGACGTCGAACCGCACCTCGACCTCGTCGCTGAGCTTGAGCGCGCCGAAGAACGCCGAATAGGGCCGGATGCCCCACTGCGACTGCACGATGACCGCCGAACCCCGCACCCGGCCCTCGGCCAGCGAACCGCGCACCTCGGCCGGCCGGGTGACGCCGGCGAGGGTGAGCTCGCCCTCGACGCGGAACTCCTCGGGAGTCCCCTCCACCCGGCTCGACCGGAACATGATCGTGGGATGGCGCCGGGTCTGCAGGATCTTCTCGCGCACGATCCTGGCGATCTCCCGGCCATCCGCCTCGGTGAGCGGCTTGACTCCGCCCGTGCCCTCCCTGACCTCAAGGGATCCGGCGTCGGCCTCGACCGTCACCGAGCAACCGGCCGGATCGGCGGGATCGACGGTGGCCTCGGCGTGCCAGCGGGTCACCTCGATCGTGAGGTCATGACCGGCCTTGGCACCCAGCCCGGTGCGGGTCGTGTGAACCAGGAGCTGCCCTGACTCGGGCCCCAGCCCGTAGCCACCAGCGAATACGTCCATTCCGCCAGGTTAGTCCCGCCCCTGACGGCCGCCACGGCCCGGGGCTCGCCCCGGGCGGCTGGAAAGAGACTGCTGACGTCGCGGACCGATGAGTTCCGCCGCCGCCACGGGTCTTCATCACCGAAGTCGAGAAAGGACGTACTCATGACCCACACCCTTGAGGTGCCCGGCGGGGCTCTGTACTACGACGTACGGGAGGGCGAGCCGAACACCGCGCCGATGTTGCTGATGATCGGTTCCCCGATGGACGCCAGCGGCTTCACCGGCCTGGCCGCCCGTTTCCGCGACCGTACGGTGGTCACCTACGACCCGCGCGGGAGCGGCCGCAGCATCGGCACCGGCGGCGAGTCGACGCCCGAGCAGCACGCCGACGACCTGCACCGGCTGATCGACGCGCTCGGTGGCGGGCCGGTGGACATCTTCGCCAGCAGCGGCGGCGCCGTCAACGGGCTGGCGCTGGTGGCCAGGCACCCCGGCCAGGTGCGCACGCTCGTCGCGCACGAACCGCCGGCCGCCCAGGTTCTGCCGGACAGGGAACAGGCGCTGGCCGCCGTGACCGGCATCCGCCGCGCCTACGAGCGGCACGGGTTCGGAGCGGCGATGGCGAAGTTCATCGCGGTCACAAGCCTGCACGGCGAGATTCCCGACGGCTTCGACGACCAGCCCGTGCAGAGCCCTGCCGAGCTCGGCCTGCCGTCGGAGGACGATGGTTCCCGGGACGATGTGATGTTCGCGCAGAACCTCATGACCTGTACGCACCACGAGCACGACTTCGAGGCGCTGCGCACCGCCTCGACCCGCGTGGTCATCGGTGTCGGAGAGGAGAGCGAGGGCCAGCTGTGCTACCGCGCGGGCGTGGCCGTCGCCGCACGCCTCGGCACGGAGCCGGTCGTCTTTCCCAGCCACCACGCCGGGTTCCTCGACGGCGAGTTCGGCATGAAGGGCGATCCTGACGCCTTCGCCGCCACGCTGCGCCAGGTCCTGGCCGCGTAGGGTCGGGAGGCCCGTCGTGCCGGTGCCGCCCGGACCGTGGCACCGGCCGGCCGCTCCTAGTAGATGCGGTACTTGCGGCCACAGTTGTCGAACTTGCCCGCCCAGCAGGTGAACGTGTACACCTTCTTGATCCCGCGACCCTGCCAGGCGCCTGTCACCTTGCCGTCCCACGCCTGGTTGAACTTCTTCCAGTGACCGTTCTGGTAGACCTCGAACCACACCCACGCCTGCCTGCCACCGCGCTTGTCGACGCCGTGCCACTTCGTGAAGACCTTGCCGTGGCTCTTCCACGTCCTGCCGAACGTGTACGCCTTGTGGTCGCTGGAGAAGAACTTTCCCCAGCTCACCGTGGTCGAGGCGGTGGTGGCCGCCTGCGCCGCCGCCGGGGCCAGGGACAGGCCTGTGACCGCCATCGAACCGGAGAGCGCCGCGACCGTCAGAGCCTTACGCATGTGGATCTCCTCCTTCGTCAGGTGCCTTCGGGGGATTCCGTCCGGCATGGCACTGACTTTAGGAAGGACGCCTCAGATCAACTGTGCACGAATCCACACACCCCATGTGATGGCCGTCACACATCACTTCGTGCGCGAACTCGTAACGGATGCGCAACGGTGTGTGACGAAGTCGTGGCACGCGAAGCATGATCGGGTAGTCCTGCCGACATGTCGGTATCGCCCTATGAAGGATGGTTGCTGGCCGGGCGATACCGGCTGCTGGCCCAGGTGGGCAGAGGGGGCATGGGCACGGTCTGGCGCGCCCACGACGAACTGCTGGACCGCCAGGTCGCGGTCAAGGAGATCAACCTCGCCCACAGGCCGGAACCGGAGCGGGAGACGCTGCTCGGGCGCACGATGCGCGAGGCCCGCCTGTCCGCCCGGCTGAACCATCCGAACATCGCCGTCGTCTACGACGTGGTGGAGGCCGACGCGCGGCCGTGGATCGTCCTGCAGTACGTGCCCTCCCGCAGCCTGAACGACGTGATCAATGAACGGGGACCGCTGCCCGCCGCCACCGTGGCGCGCATCGGGCTGGACCTGCTGGACGCCCTGCGCGCCGCCCACGCGAAGGGCATCGTGCACCGCGACGTCAAGCCCGCGAACGTGCTCCTCGCCGACGACGGTCGCGCCGTGCTGACCGACTTCGGGCTGGCCACCACGCTGGACGACCGGGCGCACCTCACGCGCGAGGGCATCGTGCTCGGCACACCCGCCTACATCTCCCCCGAGCGGGCGCGCGGCGGGCCCTCCACCCCGCAGGCCGACCTGTGGTCGCTGGGCGCCACCTTGTACGAGGCCGTCGAGGGCCGCTCCCCCTTCGGCGACAGCGGCGCGCTGGCCACCCTGAGCGCGGTGCTCACCAGCAGGCCCGCCCCGATGCGACAGGCCGGGCCGCTCGCCCTTCTCATCACCGGCCTGCTGGACAAGGACCCCGGGCGCCGCACCGGGGCTACAGAAGCCCATCAGGAGCTGGCACGGATCGCGGAACCCGGACGGCCACACCACCGCGAAGCCGCGCCGGACCCCACCGACTCCGTCCCGCTCGTCAACGGCGCCCTCCTGCCCTTCCCCGCCCGGACAAGCCGCTCGCCGGCGGCCGTGCCGGGACGGTGGCGGCAGGTGGCCGCCGTGGCCGTACTCATCGTCGCCGTGCTCGCCACGACCTCCTGGCCCGGCGGCGAGGCCACGCGCCAGGGGAAACCGCGCGCCGACCCCGTCACGTACCCGACGCCACAACCCAGCGACGCGCTGCGCGCCTACCGCGCGTCAGCCGACAGGCCGCCCGAGGACGACCCGCCCCGGACCGTCCGGCCGCGCAACGACCCGCCCCGCACCGCGCGGCCGCGCTCGACCGGCGCGCAGCGCGCGGGGCGTCTACCGCCGGGGCTGGCCAAGAAGGGCGACAGGCCCAAGCGAGGCCCCCACGCGAACCCCGGCAAAGGCTGGGGACGCGGCCGCCGCTGAGGGTCGTCCAAGGCGGACGTGCGCGCCGCGTACTCCTCGGTCGTCGAACCCTGACCGTCGCCCCCCAAGGACCCGGTAGCGCGCCGCCGCCGGCTACCCCGTGGGGCGAAGGCGGGCACGCGCCGGCGTACGCGGGACGGCGTAGCCAGGTCACCGCTCGCCGGCGGATTCCACGGAAGGCGGATCCGGCGACGCTGGGTCGTGTCAGGCAGAGACGACGGAAGAGAGAAGCAAGCAGATGACTGCCACGTACACGAAGATGATCGCCGCGACGACCGAGTGGCTCGCCCGCCACAGCATCGACGCCCTGCGGATCAGCGTCGGCCTGGTCTTCCTGGGGTTCGGGTTCCTGAAGTTCTTCCCGGGTGTCAGTCCCGCGGAGGAGCTCGCGGTGGGCACGTTGGAACAGCTGACGTTCGGCGTGGTGTCGGGCGGCGTCGCACTCGCGGTCGTCGCCGTCACCGAGTGTTTCATCGGACTGACCCTGGTCACGGGGAAGTTCCTGAAGTCCGGTCTGCTCGTGATGGCCGGGGCGCTGGTGGGGTTCATGTCGCCACTGGTGCTGTTCTTCACCGACATGTTCCCCGGCGGCCCGCCCACCCTGGAGGCGCAGTACATCCTCAAGGACGTCGTGCTGGTCACCGCCGCCATGGTGATCGCGGCGCGGGCGCTGGGCGCGCGGCTCGTCCCGGCCCGCGAGCGCACGGCCTCGGACGTGAAGCTGGCCGCCTGACCGGGACGGTGAAGCCCCGTGGAGCGCAACGCTCCGCGGGGCTTCACACTGCCCGATCGACGGTCAGGCCCGCCCGTAGACGCGGTGCACGAACTCGGCCAGCTTGCTGTCCGGCAGTTCCTTGGCCAGGTCGGCCTCGGTGATCATGCCGATGATCCGGCGCTCGTGGATGACGGGCAGCCGCTTGATCTGGTGCTGCTCCATCTTCTCCAGAGCATCCTCGACGCTGTTGTGGGCCTCCACCCACACCAGCCCCTGGGCCAGCTCGCCCGCTGTGGTGGTGTCGAGGTCCTTGCCCTCGGCACAACATTTGATCACGATGTCGCGGTCGGTGATGATTCCCTTGAGCCGGTCGTCGTCGCCGCAGATCGGCAGCGCTCCGACCGACAGGTCGCGCATCATGCGCGCTGCGGTGCGCAGGTTGTCGTGCTCGCCGACGCACTCCGCTCCCTGGTGCATCACGTCCTGGACCGTCTTCGCGACCCCTGATGTGTCCATCGTCGCCTCCTTCAGCAGGGATTGACGGAACCTCACGGCCCTCTACCCGCCAAGTGGCGCCTCAGTACCCGTGAGCCGCCGACCGAAGACGTAAGGCCGTACGACTAACGGTGTACGGCCGTTCTCGTCAGCCGGGACGATGGCGACGGGCGGCGGGGCCAGCAGGCTGGAAGGCGTGGAAAGACGCATAGAGGCACTCGACTTGCTGCGCGGCGTAGCGATCATGGGCACGCTCGGCACCAACATCTGGATCTTCACCGCCCCCGGCGGCCCTCTGGACGTGCTGCAGATGAGCGGCGGCGGCACGGTCGAGACCTTTGTACGTTTCCTGTCCAACGGCAAGTTCCTCGGGCTGCTGACCCTGCTCTTCGGCATCGGCCTGGAACTGCAGTACCGCAGCGCCGTGCGCAGGGGCCTGGCCTGGCCGGGCCGCTACCTGTGGCGCTCGGCGCTGCTGCTGGCCGAGGGCACCCTGCACTACGTCCTGATCTTCGAGTTCGACGTGCTGATGGGCTACGCCGTCACCGCCATGATTGTCGCGTACCTGGTGGGCAGGAGCGAGCGCGCGATCACCGGCTGGATGATCGGCGTGGGGACGTTCCACGCCGCCCTGGTCGTCCTGACCACCGTGGCGCTGCAGGCGTCTGCCGAGCCGGCCACGGGCGGCGGCGTCGGCCCTCTCTACACCGAGGGGAGCTGGCTCGACCAGGTCGCCGCCCGCCTGCAGTACGCCGCCCTGTTCCGGGTCGAGCTGATCATCATCGTTCCCATGGGCATCGTCCTCTTCCTCCTCGGCGTCCGCCTCCTCCGGGCGGGGTTGTTCGAGGAGCGCGGCGCCCGCCTGCGCAGGAGGCTTATCGTCGTCGGGCTCGGCGCGGGCGTGCCGCTGAACCTGGCCACCTCGTTCGCCGGCGCCGGCTGGTTGGTGGTCGACCGCTACCTGCTGGCTCCCCTGGTCGCCCTCGGCCTGCTCGGGCTGATCACCACCGTCGTCCTCGGCCTGCGCGGCGCCCCCGGCCCGGTCCGGCGGGGGCTGACGAACGTCGGGCGCACGGCGCTGTCCGGCTACGTGTTCCAGAACCTGGTGGCCGCCGTGCTCTGCTACGGCTGGGGCCTCGGCCTGGCGAGCCGGCTCGACGCGTACCGTCCCTGGTCGGTGCCGGTCGCGTGGGCGGCCATCTGCCTGCTGATCACTGTGCTGGCCTCGCTGTGGCTGCGCAGGTTCCGGCGCGGGCCGCTGGAGACCGCCTGGCAGTGGGCGTACGAGGCCCCGTTCAGGCGCGCGGACGCCGCCCGCGCGCCCGATGGGGACCGCGTCAGAAGTACTTCGTGGTGAGGTCCGCGGTGGGCCAGGTCTTCACCTTGCCGATGGCCTTGCCGAGGATGGGGTCGATCGCGTCGAAGTCCGGCGTGCCCTCCTCCTCCCTGTGGTTGAAGATCGCGCAGTAGCTGATGCCGTGCTGCACCCGCGCGAAGAAGCTGGACGTGCCGGGCATGCTCCCGTTGTGCCAGGTGTTCAGCCCTCCGGCGTTGTTCTTGCGCACCTGCCAGCCGAGGCCGTACCACGAACCGCCGGAGTTCGCGCCGATCTCCGGCTTGGCGAAGACGCGGGAGATCGACGTGGAGCTCAGCACGGGCCCGGCGCCGTCGAAGACGAAACCCCACTTGACCAGGTCGACCGCCGAGGCGAGCCAGCCGCCGTTGGCGTCCTGGTTGGGCATGCTGAACCCGCCGTAGGGGTAGGGCACCGTGGCGCCCGACGGGTCCACGACGCTCTTCCTGGTGTACTTCGACTCGTAGTGCACCTCGTTGCGGGCCGCCTCGGAGCGCAGGCTGCGGCCGAGCCGCATGCGCTCGATGTCGACGGGAGCGAGCAGTTTGTGCCGCACGTACGTCTCGTACGGCAGGCCCGACACCTCCTCGATGACCCGGCCGGCCAGCATGTAGCCGTAGTTGCTGTAGGCGTACTTCGAGCCGGGGGCGAAGTCGAGCTTCTTCGCGGTGGTGTACTTGATGATGTCGTCATGGTCGATCGGCAGCGGAACGTCGAGCGACGCCGCGATCGTGGCGTCGTTCCACAGCGGGTCGGTCGTCACGCCCCTGTCCCAGCCGCCGGTGTGCTGCAGCAGCCGCCAGAGGTTGACCTTCGCCAGCCGGGGATCGGCTCTGGTCGACAACTTCAGCACGTCGGCGACCTTGTCCCCGAGGCTCAGCTCGCCGTCCTGGGCCAGCCGGACGATCGCGGCGGCGGTCAGGCTCTTGCTCAGGCTCGCGATCCGGAACAACGACGTCGGCAACACCTTCGCCGTGGAGCCGTCCGGCCGGGTGTAGGAGCCGTACCCGCGGGCGAGCAGGAGCTTGCCCTTCTTGGCGACCGCGAGCTGGGCGCAGGAGATGCCGCGCTCCTTGATGTACGCCTTCAGCGCCTTGTCGAGCACCGCCATCGACTTCGGCACGACACCGGTGGTCGGCGGCTCGGCCGACTCCGCCCACGCGGGAGCCGTCCCGAGCGTGATCGCCGGCACGGCACCCGCGCCCGCCTGAAGGAGCCGTCGCCGGCTGAGCATGGTCACATTTCCCCCAACAGTCAGGACAATTGGAGGAAACTTTACTCAGAAGGCGTCAGGATGGCGCCGAATTCCCTGGCGCCGTTTCGTGTCCCGGACGGCCAGGGGTGCGGCGGCGCTGCTTCAGCTCCGCCTCGTACAGGTGGCGCAGCCCTCCGGCCAGCTTCTCCCTGACCTCCCGTTCCAGCTCCTGGAACTCGCGGTAGTAGCCGTCGTCGTACTCCTCGACGAGTTGGTATGTCCACCGGCCGTCGATGACGTTACGGCCGATCAGCTCGTGCTCGATCCGGTCGGCCCACACGTCGTGCCCGGCCTGGCGCAGCAGCTCCACCACCCGGTCCAGCGCGAAGTCGGCGCTGCCGGTGAGCTGGTGCATCGCGTACAGATGACCTCTGGCCCGGTGGATCGTCTCCAAGGCCTCGCTGAACCCGCCCAGCGCCTCGACGGTGACGTCGTCCAGGCCCGCGGGCCGGCGGTGGGCGGGGTCGGGCACACGTTCTGTCATGGAGGAACCGCTACCCACCGCCCCCGCCTCTATCCGACGTAAACCGTCAGCCGCGCTCCTGCCAGGTGCACAGGCAGACCCGGTTGCCCTCAGGGTCGGCCAGCACCCAGAAACTCGGCGCCCCCTCGTCGTCCACGAGGGTGCCCCCGGCGGCGAGCGCGGCCTCGATGCGCGGCCGCACCTGCTCCGGGTCCACCCACACGTCCAGGTGCCAGCGCTGGCGGGGCTCCTCGCTGCCGGACTTCTGAAACCAGACCGCGGGCAGCACGTCGTACGGGTCGCGCACCTCGTCGTCGACCCCGGCCTCCGACTGGTCCTTCATGGCCAGCACGGCGGCCCAGAACGGCAGGACCTCCTCATGGGACGGCGTGTCGAGGGCGAGCTCCATGCGGGACACGCTCGCGCTCTCCAGCTCCGCGCCGGCGTCGGCGGCGATCCGCGAGATCGTACGAGCGAGCCGGACGTCGCGCTCGGTGACCCCACGCGTGTCGTGGCTGGTGAGCCGGACGTCGACGTGGGTGTAGCGCAGGTCGAGATCGGGATGGTGGTCCATCTCCTCGGCCGCCGCGCCGATGGCGTCGACGACGGAGAGCCCGGTCGCGAAGTTCCCCGTCCTGATGCGGGTGTGCAGGCCGCCGAGCAGGAGCACCCACCCGTCGAGCGCTTCGGCGGCGATCTGCTGTCCAGTGAGCTTCGTCATGAGGCCATGCTCGCGTACCGCCCCGGGATGGAGGAAGGAGGCACGGCGCGGGACCCGCGGCGGCAATCCGTTCGTTATGGGGTCGACCCGCGGCCGACCGTGCACCTAGGTACACCCCCGGCGTGCCCTCACCCCCATTCCGGCTCCTGACCTGGCTCATTAGCGTCGAAGGCAGCATCCAAGGGGGTTCTCAGCCGTGAACACGTCACTCCACTCCTCGACCACACCGAAGGGCTCGCCCACCCCGGCCGCGCGGGCACCCGCCCCGGACCTGGCCCGGGGCATCATGTTGCTGGCGATCGCGTACGCCCACGCGCCGCTCTACGTCAAGGCCGTCGACAGCGGCCCCGGGCTGCTCAACGACGTCCTCGCCTTCTTGCACCAGTTACTGATCAACAACCACGCGCGGCCGATGTTCGCGTTCCTGTTCGGCTACTCGCTGGTGCAACTGCTCAACCGGCAGTTGCAGCGGGGCAACGATTGGGTGAGCGTGCGCAAGCTGCTGCGCCGCCGGGGCTGGTGGTTGCTCGCGTTCGGGTTCGTGCACGTCATCGTGCTCGTCCCGCTCGACATCCTGGCCCCGTACGGCATCGCCGCCCTGCTCTGCGTCGGCCTGCTGCGGGCCAAGGACAGAACGCTCCTGTGGTTGTCGGGCATCGTGCTGGTGCCGTCGGCGGCGCTGGTCGGGCTCGCCATGTGGTTCCCGCTGTCGGAGGGCACCTCGACGTACGAGGCCGGCAGCATCGTCCCCGGCGCGTACGGCCTCTCCGAGCTGCTGATGGGCCGGCTCGTGGCGTGGCCGTTCGGCCTCGTCATCGGCGTCATCATGGTCATCCCCGGGGTGTTCGTCGGGATCTGGGCCGCGCGGCGCCGGCTGCTTGAGGAGCCCCTCAAGCACCGTACGCTGCTGATCCGCGTCTCCGTGATCACCACCGCCGTGTCACTGCTCGGCTCCGTTCCCGCGGGCCTCATGCAGGCCGGCTGGTGGACCGGGCCGTCGAGCACGTCGGCACTGGTCGCCTCGCTCCTCCAGCCGCTCACCGGGCATTTCGGCGGCATCGGGCTGGCCGCGATCATGGGCCTGGCCGCGATCCCCGTCATCCGGCGGCCGAACGCCCTGGCCACCGCCCTCCAGTCGCTGGGCCAGCGCTCCATGAGCCTGTACCTCTTCCAGTCCGTCGTGTTCGTCGCGCTCTTCTTCCCGTACGGGCTCGGCCTGCAGGACGACCTCGGCCTCGCGGGCGCCACGGGAGTGGCCACGGCGACCTGGCTGCTGTCGCTCGTCATCGCCGACCTCATGCGCCGCGTCGGCCACCGCGGCCCGGCGGAGATCCTGCTGCGCCGCCTGGCCTATCGGTGACCCGCGCAGCCTGACGATCGGCGGCACGGCGGTGCCCGCCGACTCGGCGACCGCCTTCCTGGCCGACGCCGAGGTGTGGAGCGGCTGACTTCCTGGCCTACGCCGGGTGTGTGAGCCGGCCGGCCGCATCCGGTCGGTCGCCGGGCTCGTCGGCCACGCTGAGTGGCATGGCGGCACCGGGCTCGTCGGCCACGCTGGGTGGGGTGGCGGTGAGGATCGAGGACAGCAACCCGGGGAAATGGGGGCGGCCCTCCTGCCGTACCCGGCCACCGCCCTCATGCTGGCCGCCGCCGCACGCACCCTTCGCGGGCGGGAGGAAGCGATCCACCGGCAGGGCGAAGCCCGCCACACCGGCCGCCTGCGGATAAGATCGAAGGCCGACCTGGGAGCGGAGGAACCGATCATCGCCAGCGACCACTCCCGCCCGACCGATCATCGCCGCGACGGCTCCCGCCCGTACGAAGAGAGATCGCCGCGCCGCCGGGTGACCGAGGCCGCGATCCTGAGCGGCCACGACCAGAGCCGGGCCGACATCGCCCAGTGGACGTGCCCGCACGGGCAGCATGCCGGGAACGGCTGCGTCACCTGCTACCGCGCCGCAGGCGAGGCCGACCCGGCGTTGCCGCTGTGGGACGTCGCGGTGTGGTTCACCTCGGTGAAGCCCATCCCGATCAGGGCGCTGCACGACGTACACCGCCATGACCGCCAGTTCGCGATCGACCAGCCGTCGACGCCTCTGGTCTACCTGCTGAGCGGGCAGGCGCGGGCGGCGGTGGGCGCGGAGGCGGTGGCGGGCGTGGTCGGGTTCCTGGTGCAGAACCAGCACATCGTGGACGAGTTCGTGGTGACGGAGATTCGTGCCGTGCGTTCGTGACGCACACACGAGGCGATGTGTGATAGCGTTAAGAGCAGTTGCAGATGTGTTACCCATAAGACTTGTGCGCACCTGACGAGATCGATCTTCAGGTGCGTTTTTTGTTTCCGGTCATCTCCGGATGGGCTCATTCCAGCGACGCGGGGTCCGTAACGTGCGGATCTCGTCCCGCCTCCTATCTAAAGGAGATAGACATGGCGACCGGAACCGTGAAGTGGTTCAACTCTGAAAAGGGCTTCGGCTTCATCGCGCAGGACGGCGGCGGCGCCGACGTGTTCGCGCACTACTCCAACATCGTTTCCAACGGTGGCTACCGTGAGCTGACCGAGGGCCAGAAGGTGGCCTTCGACGTCGTCCAGGGCCAGAAGGGTCCGCAGGCGGAGAACATCGTTCCCGCCTGACACGGCATCAAGCTCGCACGACCGGGGCCCGCACCGACATGGTGCGGGCCCCGGCTCGTTTCGGGAGAAACCACCCATGAGGTGCGGAATCCCTGGGTATGACGTGGGGCAACGGGAGGGTCGCGAGGAGAGTCCTGCGCATGCGAAGTGACGGCGAGCTGATGTTGGGCGGGCTGCTGGAGGCGGCCCACCTGAGCGCGCTGGAGGACGTGCCCAGCGTGGTCGCGGAGCACGCCCGCTCGGCCGGCTTCTCCCAGGTCCTGATCTACGTGACCGACCTCCAGCAGCAGCGGCTCGTACCCCTGCCGGGCCAGCGCAACGGCGACGGTGACGTGCTCGAACCGATCCTCATCGACACCACGCTCGCCGGACGGGCCTTCCGCAACGTGGAGATCGTACGCAGCCGGCGGCCGAGGCCCGGGAAGGAGCCGCGGGTGTGGGTGCCCATCCTCGACGGCACCGAACGCCTCGGCGTGCTCCAGGTGACCACGCCGGAAACCTGCGAGACCGTAGAACGGCGGGTCGCTCAGCTGGCATCGCTCGTCGCGCTGATCCTGGCGACCAAACGCTCCCACAGCGACTCCTACGCGCGGCTGGTCCGCGTCCAGCCGATGACCCTGTCGGCCGAGGTGCTGTTCAACCTGCTGCCGCCGGGCACGTTCGCCAACGACCGCGTGGTGGTCAGCGCCATGCTGGAGCCGGCGTACGAAGTGGGCGGCGACGCCTACGACTACGCCATCGACGGTGACACCCTGCACGTGTCCGTCTTCGACGCCATGGGCCACGACACGTCGGCCGGGCTGACCGCCACCGTCGCCATGGGCGCCTGCCGGAACGCCCGCATCCACGGCACGGGCCTCGTGGCCGCCGGCCAGGCCATCGACGAGGCGATCGCCGAGCAGTTCACCGGGCGGTTCGCGACCGGGATCCTGGCCGGCCTCGACCTGCGCACCGGCGAGCTGAGCTGGGTGAACCGGGGACACCACCCGCCGCTGGTGCTGCGCGGAGGCCGCTGGGTGACGACCCTGGCCGCCGAACCCGACCCGCCGATGGGGTTCCGGCTGAGCCCGGACACCGGGCTGCTCGGCTATCAGCTGCAGCCGGGCGATCGCCTGGTCTTCTACACCGACGGGATCATCGAGGCGCAGAGCCCCGACCGGGAGTTGTTCGGGCTGGAACGGTTCATCGACTTCCTCATCCGCCACGAGGCCGACGGGCTGACCGTGCCCGAAACGCTGCGGCGGCTCATCCAGGCCATCCTGAAACACCAGCGCGGCCGGCTCCAGGACGACGCCACCGTACTGGTGGTGGAGTGGCAGAGCGGCACCTCGGAACGCCTCGTGCTCTGAGGCCCCCGGACACTTTCCGCCGCTGGAACGGCTGGTGTCGGGCGCTCGACGTGTTTGCCGCGTGCCGGGCGGGGTGGCTTCGCTAGGAAGAGCTGACGGGGACGAAGCCGGTGCCGGCGCGGTAGTGGGGTGACTGGTGGCGGAAGTAGGTGTTGTAGACCTGGCAGTAGCGGCCGCCCCGGGCCAGCAGCGTGGGGTGGTCGCCTTCCTCGACGATGCGGCCGTGGTCGAGCACGATGATGCGGTCGACGTGTTCGATGGTGGACAGCCGGTGGGCGATGACGATCGAGGTGCGGCCGGCCAGCACGACATCGAGGCCCTCCTGGATCTGGGCCTCGGTCAGCGGGTCGACGCTGGCCGTGGCCTCGTCGAGCACCACGATGGCGGGATCCTGAATGAGCAGCCGGGCCAGCGCGACGAGCTGGCGCTGGCCCATGGACAGGGCGCGGCCGTGCTCGCCCACGTCGGTCCGCAGGCCGTGCGGGAGCGCGTCGAGCCAGTCGCCCCCGCCGACCGCCGACGCGGCGGCGAGCACGTCGTCGTCGCTCGCCTCCGGCCTCGGGTAGCGAATGTTGTCGGCGACCGTGCCGCTGAACAGGAACGGCGCCTGCGGGACCGCGCCGATCTGCCTGCGGTAGGCGGGCAGGTCGAGGCCCCGGATGTCGTGGCCGTCGATCAGCAGGCTGCCCTGCTGGAACTCGTAGAAGCGGGTGATCAGCTTGCTGAGCGTGGACTTGCCCGCTCCGGTGTGGCCGACCAGCGCGACGGTCTCGCCCGCCTCGATGAGCAGGTTGAAGTCGCGCAGCACGGGGTTGCCTGGGTCGTAGCCGAAAGTGAGGTCGCGGAACTCGATGCGGCCGGCGAGCCTGCCGGGGTCCTGCGCGCCGGTCTGCACGACGCGCGGCTCGGCGTCGATGAGGGCGAAGACCCGCTCGGACGCCGACAGCCCCTGCTGGAACTGGGACCAGAACGCGGCGATGGACGTCAGCGGGAACCAGAAGAGCGCGACGCCCTGCAGGAACAGGTACCAGTCGCCGGCGCTCAGGCCGCCGCCGATCACCGCCGTGCCGCCCAGCTGGACGTGCGCCACCGTGGCGAGCCCCGCCACCAGGAAGAGCACGGGGAAGACGGCGGAGAAGACGAACCCCTGCCGCAGCGTCACGCGGTAGCTCTGCCGGTTGATGGGCCGGAACTCGTCGTAGACCTGCTGCTCCTGGCGGAAGTTCTTCGCCACCGCGATGCCGCCCATGGTCTCCTGCAGGTTGGCGTTGACCCGGCTCAGCGAACGTTGCGCGTGACGCGTGCTGGCTCGCGCCAGGCGGCGGAACAGAAGCGCGATGCACACCACGATCGGCACGACCAGCATCGTCAGGAGGGCGAGCTCGACGCTGCGCAAGAACAGCAGGGCCGTGACGAAGCCGACCATCAGCACCTGGCTGATCAGGTCCATCGTCAGGGTGGAGACCGTGGCGAAGTCGTCGGTGTCGGACGTCACCCGGCTGACGATGCGGCCCGACGGCGTCTCGTCGTAGAAGGACAGGTCGCGGGCTAGCACGGCGTCGAACGCGTCTTCGCGCAGCCGCAGGACGACGTCGCCTGTGACCCGCGCGCTCTGCCACTGTCGTACGAAGTTGAAGCCCCATCCGAGCACTCCGGCCAGCAGGGTGCCGCCCACCAGGTGCAGCCCCACCTCGGCGATGGTGCCGTCGGCGAGCGCGTCGACGGCCAGGCTGGCCAGCAGCGGGACGGCCGCCTGGCTGACCGAGCCCAGCACGATCATCGAGGCGACCACGAACATGGCGCCCAGCTTGGGCCTGAAATAGGACAGGATCCGGCGGAGCAGGTCGCGGTCGCTGTAGGTGCGGTCGTAGTCCTCGGCGTCGAGGCCGTCCATGATGAAGCCCATCAGCGGGCCCTCCCCTGCTCGCTCTCCAGGACCGGGGCCTCCGGCTCCGGTCCGGCCGGGGGGCCTGCCGCCGCGTCCGCGGCCACCTCGACCTCGTCGTAGTGGGAGAAGATCCGGCGGTAGAGGCGGCTGCGCCGGATGAGCTCGTCGTGCGTGCCGTAGTCGACCAGCTCGCCCCGCCGCAGCAGCAGGACCTTGTCGGCCCAGCGGATCTGGGAGAGCCGATGGGTGATGAGCAGCGTCGTGCGCCCGTCGAGCACGCGGCCGATCGCCTGCTGGATCAGGTCTTCGGTGGCGGAGTCGATGGCGCTGGTCGAGTCGTCGAGCACGAGGATCGCCGGGTCGGTCAGCAGCGCCCGCGCGATGGCCAGGCGCTGGCGCTGGCCGCCCGACAGCGTCACGCCGCGCTCGCCGATGACGGTGTCGTAGCCGTCGTCGAGCTCGGCGATGAACTCGGCGGCCTGCGCGTCCTCGGCCGCCCTGACCACGGCCTCGCGGTCGGCCCGCTGCCCCAGGCTGAAGGCGATGTTCTCGGCCACGGAGCGGGAGAAGAGCACGATGTCCTGCTCGATGGTGGAGATCTGGGAGCGCAGGGAGTCGAGGTCCCAGTCGCGTACGTCGACGCCGTCGACCAGGATGCGGCCCGACGTGACGTCATAGATGCGCGGCACCAGCTTGGTGAGCGTGCTCTTGCCCGATCCGGTCTCGCCGACGATCGCCACCGTCTCGCCGGGCCGCACGCTGAACGTCACGCCGCGCAGCACCGGGTCACCCTCGTCGTAGCCGAACGTGACGTCCTCGAAGACGATCTCTCCGGCGATGGGCGCGGCGCGGCCGTCGTGCCGCTGCTCCATCTCGGCCTCGGCGCCGATGATGTCGAGGATCCGGCGGGAGGAGGCGATGCCGATCTGCACCAGGGAGAAGGTGAAGATGGAGATCTGCGTCGGGAAGCCCAGCATGACGACGAGGCCCATGTAGGCCACCAGGTCGCCGACCGTGATCGCCCCCGCTCCCTGCAACATGAGGCCGTGCCCCAGGGCGCCGGCCACCGCGAAGGCGTAGAGGAAGGTGGGCAGATAGCGGGCCTGGATGAGGCCGTTGCGGACGAACGAGTCGCGGTAGAGGCGCGCGTTGGCGCGGAAGCGCCGCCGCTCCTGCCCCTCCTGCGCCGTCACCTTGATCACCTCGATGCCGCGCACGGCCTGGTTGAGCCCGGCGTTGAGCTCGCCGAACTGCTCGCGCATGCGGGTCGAGACCGGGTTGAGCCTGCGCATGTAGTGGCGCAGCGCGAACACGAAGACGAGCGCGTAGACGCCGGGCACGAGCAGCAGCCGGGGGTCGATGGCGGCGATGAAGAAGAACGGCACCAGGCCGTTCAGCCAGGAGTCGACGATCAAATCGACGCCGGGGCTGATCATGATGGACAACTGCCGGATGTCGTTGGCCGCCCTGGCCATGAGGTCGCCGACGCGCTGGCGGTTGTGGAAGGTCTGGCTCTTGCCGAGCAGGGCGACGTAGAGCTCGTCGCGGGCGTCACGCTCCAGGCGTTTGGCCAGCACCTCGCTCCCCATGCGGGCGACCAGGTCGGACAGGCCCCGGGCTGTGACCAGCGCCAGCATCGCCAGCGTGATCGCCCACAGGGCGGAGGCCGGCTCGCCCCGCTCGCCCAGCACGGCGTCGAAGGCGTCGCCGGTGAAGTGGGGCACGGCGGCGTTGAGCACGATCATGACGAGCGACCCGCCGAGGAACCCGGCCAGGTGCTGCGGATGCCGGCGCAGGTGGGACCAGAGCCAGCGCACGGGACCGCGCCGGTCGTAGCGCCGACCGGAGACGGAGAACTCCGAGCTGTTGGTGGTCACCGGCAGGTCCTTCCCCCTTGGGCCGCGGTGGCGGCGCCGCACTGTTCCTACCATCCGGGGCCGACAGAATCCCATCGCTTTTCGCGCCGCTTGACAGAAACCTGCAACTGTAGTTATATGTTTTATGAAGCCATACGTAGAAGGATCGAACCACACACGGAGGTGGCAGACGATGCGGCTCACGTCGATCGACTCGGCCTTCCGCGAGCTGGAGCGGCTGACGCAGCCCGTGTTCGGTGGCGCGTGGACGCCGATGCCGATGGACGCCGTCCGCCGTGACGACGAGGTGCTGCTCCGCTTCGACCTTCCCGGCATCGACCCCGACTCGATCGAGGTCACGGTCGACGGCGGCGTCCTGTCGGTGAGCGCGCGACGCGAGGATGCCTGCACCGAGGACGAGGGCGTGTTCGTCCACGAGCGCTCGACCGGCGCCTTCACCCGGCAGGTCTACCTACCCGAACACCTCGACGCCGACGGCGTCCAGGCCGCATACGACAACGGCGTGCTCACCGTACGTGTGCCGGTGCTGGAGGCGACCCAGCCGCACAAGGTCGAGATCGCCAAGGGCGACGCCGCCCGGGCACTCACGAAGTGACCATGGGCGTGGCGGCCTCCGCCACGCCCATCACGAAGGAAGGGGTCCACGATGTTCAAGACGGCACCGACGGTTGTCCTGCCGGCAGTGGAAGACCGCCCGGTGATCGGCACCTACTCCACCGCCGAGCAGGCCAAGAAGGCCGTCGGCTTCCTGGCCGAGAACGGGTTCCCCGTGGAGCGGTCCGGCATCGTCGGCCACGATCTCCGCCTGGTCGAGACGGTCATGGGCCGCGCCACCGCGGGCCGCGCCGCGGCCGCGGGCGCCGCCACCGGCCTCTGGTTCGGGCTGATCATCGGCCTGCTCATGCCGCTCTTCGCCGGCTCGACGGGCTCGACGGGCGCGCTCGTGCTCGGCGGGCTCGCGTACGGCGCGCTCTTCGGCGCCGCGTTCGGCCTGGTCACCTACCTGGTCAACAAGGGCCCCGGGTTCGTCTCCCAGCAGGCCGTCGTCGCCGACCGCTACGACGTCGTGGCCGACGCGGCCGTCGCCGACGACGCCCGCAACCTGCTGATCAGACACAACTGGCGCTCGTAGGCGGGCGCCGCGATCCACTCCTGCTCCGTCGGGCCTGTTCTCCTCGACGAAGGCGTGCAGGTGGGCGACGAGGGCGGTGACGAGCTCGCCGAGCCGAGCAGCGGGGTCACGGATCCGCCTCCCGGTCGGTGCTGCCGCGAGCGTACGCCGCGCGGCCCGTTCTCCGACCCCCGCGGAGCAGTTGTCGCATTTATGACATGGCGTGATGTCGCCTCCTGTAGTGCTTGATGGTCGCGCAGGTCATGGGCCAGGCTGCTCGACGGCGTTCGTGGCGCTCGTCGACATCGATGGCAGGGCGCCACGAGTGGAGGCCCCCCGTTGCGACAGCACGCTCTTCCCGCCCGGCCACCGCGCCGCCTCGCCGCCGCGGCCTCGGTCGCGATGACGGCGCTGCTCGTCCTGACCGGGACGGCGGTCCCGGCGCAGGCGCGGCCCGGCCCGGCCGCCCTGCCACGAACCGCGCCACTGACCCCACCCTCGACGGGGCCCTCGACCGAACCGTCCACCGGACCATCCGCTGAGCCGTCCACCGGGCCGTCCACCGGGCCGCCCACCGGGCCGCCCACCGGGCCGTCCGCTGAGGCGGCGCACGGCGGGACGGGGGTCCAGGCGGAGCTGGCCGCGCGGCTGGCGGAAGGGGACTCGGCGTTCCAGGTGGAGTTCAAGGCGCAGGCCGCGCTGAAGCGCGCCCCGGCGATCAAGGACTGGGCCGCGCGCGGCGCCGCCGTGGTGGACGAGCTGCGCTCCACCGCTGACTCCAGCCAGGCGAAGGCGCGGGAGTTGCTGCGTGAGGCGGGGACGCGGTACACGTCCCTGTTCATCGACAACTCGATCCACGTGCACAGCGGCTCGGCCGCGCTGGCGCGCGAGCTGGCGCGGGACCCGGCGGTCGAACGTGTACGGCTGCCGCGCACCTACCGGTTGCCCGAGCGCAGGCCGGGCGAACGCGTGGCCGCCTCGGGGGCGGTGGAGTGGGGAGTGGCCGCCGTCCACGCCGACAAGGTGTGGACCGGCTACAGGAGCGACGGGCACGGCGTCGTGGTGGGCTCCATCGACTCCGGCGTGGACGTCTCCCACCCGGCCCTCGCCGGCGCGTACCGCGGAGCGGACGGGACACACGACCACAACTGGTACGACCCCACGGGCGTGTGCCCGGGCCCGTGCGACACCTACGGCCACGGTACGCACACCATGGGGACGATGGTGGGCTCCGGCGGCATCGGCGTCGCCCCCGGCGCCCGGTGGATCGCGGCCAAGGGCTGCCAGGACCACCGGTGCGGCGAGCTGACGCTGGCGCTGTCCGCGCAGTGGATGCTGGCCCCCACGGCGGCGGGCGGCTCCGCGCCCGACCCGGCCGCACGGCCGAACATCCTCAACAACTCCTGGTCCTCGGCGCCGGGCGACGAGTGGTACCGGGACTACGTGCGCCAGTGGGTGGCGGCCGGCATCTTCCCCGCCTTCGCCGTGGGCAACGACGGCTCCGACTGCGGCACCCAGCGCTCCCCCGGCGAATACCCGGAGTCGTACGCCGTCGGAGCCGTCGACCATGACGGCAAGGTGGCCTGGTTCTCCTCGCGGGGAACGGAAGGCGCCGCCGACAGCAAGCCGGACATCGCCGCGCCCGGCCAGGACGTGCGCTCCAGCGTCCCCGGCGGCGGCTACGAGGTGCAGAGCGGCACGTCGATGGCGGCCCCGCACGTGAGCGGCGCGGTGGCGCTCATGTGGTCGGCCGCCCCCGCGCTGGCCGGTGACATCGCCGCGACCAGGGACATCCTCGACCGCACCGCGCAGGACCGCGCCGACACGACCTGCGGCGGCACCGCTGGGGACAACAACGTGTACGGCGAGGGCATGCTGGACGTCTACCGTGCCGTCGGCGCGTCGCCGCGGACCGGGACCGGCACGTTGACGGGCACCGTCACCGACGAGCGCACCGGCGAGCCGGTGGCGGGCGTGCGGGTGTCCGCCACCGGGCCGCGCACGCTGGACACCACGACCGCCGCCGACGGCACGTACCGTCTCCACCTGGACGAGGGCGGATACGACGTCGGCCTGTCGCTCTTCGGCTACCGTACGCACGAGCTCGAGGGCGTGCAGGTGAGCGGCGGCGAGACGCGGACCCGCGACGTCGGGCTTTCTCCCGCGCCCACGGGCCGCGTCACCGTCCGGGTCGCGGACGGCTCGGGGCAGGGCTGGCCGGTGTACGCCGCGGTCACCGTGGCCGGGGCGCAGCGCACCTGGTTCAGCGACCCCGGCGACGGGCGGGCGGTGCTCGACCTGCCCCTGGACGGCACGTACGAGATCACCGCCACCCCTCGCCACCCCGGCTACACTCCCGTGACCGGCCAGGTCACGGTCGGCGGGGACGTCACGCTCGACCTGTCCGCGCGCATCGACGCGGCCGCCTGCGCCGCCCCCGGTTACGCCGCCGCGGACGGCGGGTGCGCTCCGGTGCCGGGCACGCTCGTGTACGGCGCCGTCACCGACGCGAACACCGGCGACCCGATCGACACCGCCACGGTCACGAGCACGAGCGGCCACACGGCGTCCGATACGGCGCCCACCCCTGACGACGACGCGCTGCCCGACGGCTTCTACTGGGTGTTCGCGCCCATGTCGGGCGAGCGGGTGCTCACCGTCGCCCAGCGCGGCTACCGGCCGGCCTCCGCGCGCGTGACCTCGGGGACCGGTGAGGTGGCGAGGACCGACTTCGTGTTGAAGGCGGGCCGGCTCTCGGTCAGGCAGGACGACGTGTCGGAACGGGCCAGGCTCGGCCAGAAGGTCACGACCCGCCTGACCCTCACCAACCGGGGCAGCGCGCCGCTCACCTACGCCCTCGCCGGGTCGCGGCGGGACGTCGTGGCCGGGTTGCGGGGCGCGCCCGTGCGCCGGGTGCGGACGGACGGCCTGAGCCCTGCCGCGACCACGGCGGGGACGCCGGAGCCTGCTTCCGCCGGCATGGCCCCGGCGGCGGAGCCGTGGGCGGGCGTCGCCGACTATCCGACCACCGTCAGGGACAACGCCGTGGGGCGCCACGACGGCAAGGTGTACTCCTTCGGCGGCTCCCAGCGCGGCCAGGGCGGCACGCCCGCCTCGTACGCCTACGACCCGGTCATGACGTCCTGGTCTCAACTCGCGGACATGCCGCAGGCCCGGCAGAAGGCCGCCTCGGGGTTCGTGGACGGCAGGTTCTACGTCGTCACCGGCTGGGACGCGCAGGGCGAGCCGGCCGCGCGTACCCTCGTCTACGACCCCGCCACGGACGCCTGGAGCACGGGAGCGGACAATCCGCATCCGTGGGGCGCGGTCGGCTCGGCCGTGCTCAACGGCCGGATCTACGCGGTCGGCGGCTGCGCCGGCGAGTGCCAGACGGCGACGGATCAGGTCACGGTGTACGACGTGGCGGGCGACCGCTTCACCACCGCCGCCCCCTACCCCGAGCCGATCTCGTGGGCGGCCTGCGGCGGTCTGGGCGGCAAGGTCTACTGCGCGGGCGGGCTGGCCGAGGGGCCGCGCGGCACGCAGCGCGCCTACGTCTACGACCCGGCGCGCGACGCCTGGGAGCGGATCGCCGACCTGCCGTTCGACCTGTGGGGCAGCAGTTACGCGGTGGCGAACGGCAGGCTGGTCGTCGCCGGCGGGGTCACGGAGGGCGGCACCACCCTCACCAACGAGGCCTTCGCCTACGACCCCGACGCCGACACGTGGACGCCGCTGCCGAATTCCCGCTACGCCCTCTACCGGGGCGCGGCGGCCTGCGGTGTCTACAAGGTGGGCGGCGCGGACGGCCCGCGCGTCACCCCGTTCACGGAGGTGCTGCCCGGCCACGACGGCTGCGACGCGGCCGGAACGGACGCGCCCTGGCTGAGCGCGAAGCCGGCCCACGGCACGCTCGCCCCCGGCCGCAGCGCCCGCGTCACCCTCACCCTGGACGCCCAGGAGCTGGCCCGGCCCGGCACGTACGAGGCGGAGCTGGTGGTGAACGAGGACACGCCGTACCCGGCGCCGCGCCTCGGCGTGACCCTGGAGGCACGGGCGCCGTGGCACTTCGCGCGGCTGTCCGGCCAGGTGCGCTCGAAGGCGTGCGACGGCACGGTGTCGCCGCTGGCGGGGGCGACGGTCACCGTCGAACGCCACCGCGAGTCGTGGACCTCGGGCAGCGACGCCGGGGGCCGCTACGAGCAGTGGCTGCGCGGCGGCCTGTCGAAGGCGAAGGTCACCGTCACCGCCGGCGGGCACAGGAAGTCGGCCTTCGACGTCCGGCCGCTGCCGCACGCCGACGTACGCCGCGACGTCACGCTGACCCGCGACGGCTGCTGAGGTTCGGGGCGCCGGTCGCCGTGGAGTCCCGGCTATTCGGGGCAGAGGTGACTGTGTGAAGAACCTCAATCCCGGTCGGGAACCCCTGTGGGGACTGGTGCCGCCGCTGCTGGCCAGGATGGCCGCGTGGAGCGCGTGCCTGATCCTCGTCGGCGTGGTGGCCAACTACCTGATCGGCGTCGTGGCGGCGATGCGGCTCATCGCCCTGCCCGTGGCGGTCGCCCTGCTGCTCACCGCGCTGCTCTTCCCGCTGACCAAGCGCCTGGGCGAGGCGGGCATGCGGCCGATCTACGCCACCTGGGTGACGATGCTGGTCGCGCTCGCCGTACTGGCCGGGACGGGCTGGATCATCGGCGTACGCGGCAACAAGGAGTTCCCCGGCCTGGTCAAGCAGGTGCAGGAGACCGCGAGGACCGTGGAGGGCTGGCTCTACAGCGGCCCGCTGCGCCTGGAGCCGAACCAGCTCAGCCAGTGGGTCGAGGACGTCGCGGGCCTGATCAGGGCGCAGCAGCAGCAGATCACCACCACCGTTCTCCAGGGCACGATGGTGGTGCTGGAGGTGCTGGCCTCCATCGTGCTGCTGCTGTTCGTGACGTTCTTCCTGCTAAAGGACGGCGACCGGATCTGGGCCTGGTTCCTCAAGGGCTTCGGAACGGCGGCGCCGCGCGTCGACAGGGCGGGACGTACGGCCTGGGCCACGCTGTCGCACTACGTGCACGGCACCGTGGCCGTGGCGGCGGTGCACGGCATCGTCATCGGCATCGTGCTGGCGGTCATGGGTGTGCCGCTCTGGCCGGCGCTCGCCCTGCTGATCTTTCTGGCGAGCTTCGTCCCCATCGTCGGCATCTTCTTCGCGGGGGCGGTCGCGACGCTGGTCACGCTCGGTTCCCGTGGCCCCGTCTACGCGCTGATCTTCATAGGCATCCTGGTGGTGGAGCAGCAACTCGAGAACCACGTGCTGCAGCCGCTGATCGTCGGCCGGGTGCTGCGCTTCCACCCGCTGGCGATCATCCTCGTGCTCGCCGTCGGCGGCATCCTGGCGGGCATCGCGGGCGCGGTCGTCGCCGTGCCGATCGCCGCGATCCTCTACCGGTCGATACCCGAGCTGTTCCGCGATCCGCCGCCGGAGCTGCCGCCTCCGAAGCCGGGGACGCCAGGCGGGAACGAACCACCGCGTCTCAAGCCGGCCGGACCCGGGGACGGCGAACCACCCGCCGGCGGGAACGTGAAGGTGGACTGAGGACACCGAGGACATCTCGTGCAATGCTTCACCGGCAAGGCCATGCGCGCGCAGCCGACGCGAGGTGCCTCCCCTCGGCCGGGTGATCGGGATACGGTCGGAGCGTGACTACGCCTCAGGTCGCCGACATGTGGTTCGACCCGTCCTGCCCCTACACCTGGGTGACCTCCCGCTGGCTGCTGGAGGTGCGGAAGGTGCGGCCCGTCGAGGTGCGCTGGCACGTCATGAGCCTGTCCGTGCTCAACGAGGGGCGTGACGACGACCCCGAAGGCGACCCCGAGGGCTACCTGTGGGTTCCGGTACGCGTGTGCGCGGCCGTCCTGCGGCATCACGGCCAGGAGGCGCTGGGCCGGTTCTACACCGCGCTGTGGACGACCGGCGGCGGCGACTGGATCGCCGACCTGCGTACGGCGCTTAAGAGCGCGGGGCTGCCGGCCGAGCTGGCAGCGGCGGGCACGTCCACCGACTACGACGACGACGTGCGGGCCTCGCACGCCGAGGGCGTCGCCCTGGTCGGCGAGCACGTGGGCACGCCGATCGTGGCAGTCACGGGCACAGGCGGTGGCGCGGACGGCGGCGGGCGCGTCGCGTTCTTCGGCCCGGTCATGTCGCGTGTCCCGCGGGGCGAGGACGCCGGCCGGCTGTGGGACGGCACGCTGCTGGTGGCGGGCACGGAGGGCTTCCACGAGCTGAAGGGCGGGCCGCACCAGGAGCCGGTGCTCGACTGAGTCAAACCCTCTGATCAGGGTTGATAACGTGTGGTCGGCGGTCCTGTCACCGACTCGGGAGTTCGTTTGACCGTTACGGCCTGGCTGGCGGTGGCCGCGTTCCTGTGCGCGTACACGTTGATCGCCACCGAGAAGGTGCATCGGGTCGCGGCGGCGCTCGGCGGCGCGGCGATCATGCTGTTGATCCACGCCACCGACGCGGGCTCGGCGTTCTTCGACGAACATTCCGGCATCGACTGGAACGTGATCTTCCTGCTCCTCGGCATGATGATCATCGTCGGGGTGCTGAAACAGACCGGCGTCTTCGAGTTCCTGGCCATCTGGGCGGCCAAACGGGCCAGGGGCCGGCCGTTCCGGCTCATGGCGCTGCTGATCCTGATCACGGCCAGTGCGTCGGCGCTGCTCGACAACGTGACCACCGTGCTGCTCATCGCGCCCGTGACGTTCCTGGTGTGCGAGCGGCTGGCGCTGCCCGTGGTCCCCTACCTGATCGCCGAGGCGCTGGCGTCGAACATCGGCGGCGCCGCCACGCTCGTCGGCGACCCGCCCAACATCATCATCGCCAGCCGCGGCGGCCTGACCTTCAACGACTTCCTCGTCCACATGGGGCCGCTCATCGTGGTGCTGGTGGCGGTGTTCATCGGGCTGTGCCGGTGGTTGTTCAGGTCGGCGTTCACCTACGACCCCGAACGGGCCGCGGAGATCATGGCGCTGAACGAGCGGGAGGCCATCGCCGACCCCCGGCTGCTGCGGCAGTCGCTGGCCGTGCTCGTGCTGGTGATGGCTGCGTTCGTGCTCCACCCAGTGCTGCACTACGAGCCGTCCGTGGTCGCGCTGCTCGGCGCGGGCGTGCTGGTCGCGGCCACCCGCGTGACGACCGAGGAGGCCATCGCCGAGGTCGAGTGGCCGACGCTCGTGTTCTTCGCGGGATTGTTCGTCATGGTGGGGGGGCTGGTGGAGACCGGCGTCATCGGGCTGGTCTCCGAGGCGGCGGCCGAGGCCACCGGCGGGCGGCTGGCCCTGTCGGCGATGGTGCTGCTGTGGGGCTCGGCCGTGTTGTCGGCCGTCGTGGACAACATCCCGTACGTCGCCACCATGAGCCCCATCGTCGCCGATCTCGTCCAGGCCGCGGGCGGCGGCGAGCAGGCGCAGGTGTTGTGGTGGGCCCTCGCGATCGGCGCCGACCTGGGCGGCAACGCCACGGCCGTCGGAGCGGCGGCCAACGTCGTCATCCTCGGCATCGCCGCCCGCAACGGCAACCCGATCAGCTTCTGGCAGTTCACGAAGTACGGGCTGGTCGTGACGTTCGTGACCGTGGCGCTGTCGACGCCGTACCTGTGGCTGCGCTATCTCACCTGAGCGGCAGGACGTCCACGCCGTGTTCGTTGCCGTGGCTACAGCAATTTGTCGAGGGTGATGGGCAGGTCGGCGACCCGCTTGCCGGTGGCGTGCCTGACGGCGTTCGCCACGGCGGCGGCGACCCCGGTGATGCCGACCTCCCCGATACCGAGCAGCCCCAGGGGCATCGTCGGGTCGGGCACGTCCAGCCACTGCACGTCGATGGGCGGGACGTCGGCGTGCACGGGGACGTGGTACTCGGCCAGGCTCGGGTTCATGATGCGGCCGGTACGCGGATCGACCTGGCTCGCCTCCGACAACGCCATGCCGATGCCCATCACGATGCCGCCGCGCAGCTGCGCCGCCGCCGTCTTCGCGTTGATCACCCGGCCGATGTCGAACACGCCCAGCCAGCGCGACACGCGCACCTCGCCGGTGTCCTGGTCGACCCGCACCTCGCAGAAGTGGGCGCCGCACGCGGCCTTCACCCAGCGCCGGCGGTCGTTCAGGGTCCGCGCCAAGAACTTCAGCATGCCCGTCCTCCCACCCGCCTCCAGGTGGTCGCGCCCCGCGCGAGCCAGGATCGCCGCGTACGTCTCGCCGTCCCCGCCGTGATGGAGACCGCCGTCGCGGGCCTCCAGGTCGTCCAGCCTTCGCCCGCGCAGCGGCGAGTCCGGCGAGCGCCGCGCCAGCGCGAGGGCCGACTCCTTGAGCTTGCGGCACGCGGCCAGCACCCCTTCGGCGCCGCTGGCCGTCTGCGCCGACCCGCCCGCTCCCGGCCCTTCTGGCAGCTCGGAGTCGCCGATCTCCACGCGTACGGCCTCCAGCGGCACGCCCAGCTCGTCCGCGGCGATCTGGGCCTGCACGGTGGCCGCGCCGACGCCGATCTCCTGCAGGGCGCAGCGCACCACGACCTCGCCGCCGGCGTCCATCCGCACGGTGACGGCGGCCGGCATCACCATCGACGGGTGGTACGCCGTGGCGACCCCCATGCCGACCAGCCAGCGACCGTCCCGCATCGAGCCGGCCCCGGGATCGCGTTCGCGCCACCCGAAGCGCTCCGCCCCCACCTCGTACGCCTCGCGCAACATGCGGTGGGAGAAGGGTTTGCCGTCCATCGGGTTGCGCGCGGGCTCGTTGCGCATGCGCAGCTCGACGGGGTCCATGCCGAGCTCGCAGGCCAGCTCGTCCATCGCCGACTCCAGGGCGAAGGAGCCGACGGAGTCGCCGGGGGCGCGCATGGACGTGTTGGCGAGCAGGTCGAGCCGGACGAGCCGCTGCCGCAGATGGATGGTGGCGGCGTCGTAGAGGTGGCGCGAAGGCGACACGACGCCCTCGGGCATGCCGCCGATCCGGCTCGTCATGGTCACGCTGGTGTGGATCAGCGCGGTCAGGTCGCCGCCGGCGTCGGCCCCCAGCGCGACCCGCTGCACGGTGGGGGTCCGGGCGCCGACCGTGCGGTGGACGGCCTCCCTGGTGAGGGCCAGCCGTACGGGGCGGGCGGTCGCGCGGGCGGCCAGTACGGCGAGCAGCGTGCCCGCCCAGACCGCGTACTTGCCGCCGAACCCGCCGCCCACGTAGGGCGACAGCACCCTGATCGCCCGCTCGGGGATGCCGAACCTCAGCGCCAGGTGCCTGCGCAGCCAGGCGATGTGCTGCGTGCTCTCGTGCACGGTCAGGTGGTCGCCGTCCCACACGGCGACCGTGGCGTGCGGCTCGATCGCGTTGTGGTGGTGCGGCGGCGTGGTGAAGCGCAGGTCCACCGACACGGGCGCGGCGGCGAGCGCGGCCGCCGCGTCGCCCTTGTCGCCGCCGGTCGGCTGGATCATGCTGCCTTTCTGCTGGACCGCGTTCGGTTCCTCGGCCGCGAAGTCGACCACGGCGGGCAGCTCCCGGTACGTCACCCGCACCAGCGTGGCCGCGTGGCGGGCTGCCTCGGGCGTCTCCGCGACCACGACCGCCACCGGCTGGCCGTTCCAGTGCACCTCGTCCGTGCCCAGATAGGAGACCGTGGTGCCGGAGGCCAGCGAGCTGAGATTCAGCAGGCTGAGCTTCGGCGCCGGCTTCATGGGCGGCGCGTTCTCGTGGGTGAGCACCTCGATCACGCCGGGCACGGCGCGCGCGGCCTCGGTGTCGAGGCTCTCGATGCGGCCCCTCGCGACCGTGGCGTGGACGAGCGCGGCATGGGCCATTCCCGGGTGGCGGTGCTCAGCGGCGTAGCGGGCCTCGCCCGTGGTCTTGGCCCGGCCGTCGACCCGGTCGACCGGGCGTCCGACGTGCTTGACGGTGGCCTGCCGCTGCTCGGTCTCGGCGTACTTCGTGGTCATGCCGTGCCCTCTCCGGTGTTCAGCTCGCGCAGCGTGGCCACGACCGTGGCGCGTGCGAGGTGGACCTTGAACGCGTTGCCCGGCCGGACGTCGGCCGCGGCCAGCTCGGCCTCGGCCGCGCGGGTGAACGACTCCTCGCCCGCCGGCCCGCCGAGCAGGATCCGCTCCGCCTCGTGCGCCCGCCAGGGCTTGGCCCCGACGCCGCCGAGCGCCAGCCGCACTGCCGTCACGGCGCCGTCCCGCACCTCCAGCGCCGCCGCCACGGAGACCAGGGCGAACGCGTACGACGCCCGGTCGCGCACCTTGCGGTAGCGGGAGCGGGCCGCGAACGGGGCGGAGGGCAGCTCAACCGCGGTGACCAGCTCGTCGGGGGCCAGCTCCGTCTCGATCTCCGGTGTGTCGCCGGGGAGCCGGTGGAAACCGGTCATGGGGATGCGCCGGGTCCCGCGCACGCTCTCCACCTCGATCACGGCGTCGAGCGCCGCGAGCGCCACGCACATGTCGGAGGGGTGCGCGGCGATGCAGCTGCCGCTGACGCCGAGGACGGCGTGCGACCGGTTGAGCCCTCCGAGCGCGTCGCAGCCGCCGCCCGGCTCGCGTTTGTTGCAGGCGGCGGCGTGGTCGTAGAAGTAGGGGCAACGGGTGCGCTGGAGCAGGTTGCCCCCGACGGTCGCCATGTTGCGGAGCTGGGCCGAGGCCCCGGCGAGCAGCGCCTGCGACAACACCGGGTAGCGGGCGCGGACCCGTTCGTCGGCCGTGAGGGTGCCGTTGCGCACCAGCGCGCCGATCCGCAGCCCGCCGCCTGGCAGCTCGTCGATCGTGTCGAGGGGCAGGCCGGTGACGTCGACGACCGTGTCGGGCCGCTCGACGCCCTCGCGCATGAGGTCGACCAGGTTGGTGCCGCCGCCGAGGAACTTCGCGCCCGGCTCGCCGGAGACCGCGCGTACGGCGCCGGCGACGTCGGCGGGCTTGACGTACGCGAACGGCTTCATCGTGCCTCCTGCGCCGCGACGTCCTTGATGGCGTCGACGATGCCGTTGTAGGCGCCGCAGCGGCACAGGTTGCCGCTCATGCGCTCCCTGATCTCGGCCTCGGTGAGCTCGCCTGGCCGTTCGGTCACGGCGCTGGGCATGCCCGCGCGGTGTTCGGCCAGCATGGCGACCGCCGAGCAGAGCTGGCCGGGCGTGCAGTAGCCGCATTGGAGGCCGTCGTGCCGGATGAACGCCGCCTGCAACGGGTGCAGTTCCTCGCCGGAGGCCAGGCCTTCGACCGTGGTGATCTCCCTGCCTTCGTACTGGACGGCGAGGGCCAGGCAGGCGTTGATGCGCACGCCGTCGGCGAGCACCGTGCACGCGCCGCAGGCGCCCTGGTCGCAGCCCTTCTTGGGGCCGGTGACGCCGAGCCGGTCCCGCAGGGCGTCGAGCAGGCTGACCCACGGCTGGACGTCGAGGGACTCGACGGCGCCGTTCACCCGCATCCGTATCTCCGTCACGCGCTTCCTTCCGTCGAAACCCGTTGTCCCGGCGACGCTAACAGAACATCGTTCCCTTAACAAGAGAACGGCGTTCTTTTAAGTGGGCGTCGTATGCTGGGCGACGATGACGCGGACTTTCCTGCGGGCCAGGCGGCCCGAGCACAAGCAGCAGCGGCGCGAGGCCATCCTCGCCGCCGCGCGCGAGCTCGCCGCCGCGTCCGGTGTGCGCAACGTCAGCCTGGGAGCGGTCGCGGAGGCGGTCGGACTGGCGAAGTCCAACGTCGTGCGCTATTTCGGCACCCGGGAGGAGATCTACCTCGTTCTGACCACCGAGGAATACCGGAGCTGGGCGGAGGCGGTCACCGGCCGCCTGCGCACCGCCCGCGACGTGGACGATGTGGTGGCGGCGCTGGCGGAGACGATCGCCGAGCGCCCGCTCTTCTGCGACCTGCTCAGCCACTCGTCGGTCAGCCTGGAGCACAACGTTTCGGTCGAGGCGGCCCGCACCTACAAGCGCGGTGTGGTGACCATGATCGACGAGCTCGGCACGCAGGTCGCCCGCGCGTCGCACCTGACGGAGAGCGAGGCCAGGGAGCTCGTCGGCGCGGCCGCCGTCACGGCCGGCCTGCTCTACCCCGCCGCCAACCCGCCGCCGGTCCTCGCCGAGGTCTACGCCCAGGAGCCCGAGCTCGCCCGGCACTGCCCCCAGTTGCTGCCCACCGTCCACCGCTTCCTCGCGGCGCTCGCCGCCGGGCTCCCCACGCTCAGGCCGCCCGCCGGCTGAAACTTTCACGTCCCGCCGCCCGCCGTCCGCGACGTCTGCCCACGTAGGGGTCGCAACACGCGCCGCGCCTCGCGCCGACCCGCTGTACACGGGGACCGAATCCGCAGACCATGCCTGTGCATAACCGGTTAACCTCAGCGGAAGGGCACCCTTATGACCAATCGGCTCGGGCTCGTGGCGGCGGCGTTCGTGTCGCTCCTCGTCTCCATGATCGTCGCCCCGGCTCCCGCGCACGCCGCGACCGGACTCCGGGTCGGCGGCACCAGGATCGTGGAGGCCAACGGGAACCCGTTCGTCATGCGCGGCGTCAGCCACGCGCACACCTGGTTCACCACCCAGACCGGTTCCTTCGCCGCCATCAAGGCGCTGCGGGCCAACACGGTCCGCGTGGTGCTGAGCGGCGGCAGATGGACCCCCAACGACGCCGCCGACGTGGCCAACGTCGTCTCGCTCTGCAGGCAGAACCGGTTAATATGCGTGCTCGAGAACCACGACACGACCGGCTACGGCGAGCAGGACGGCGCCTACACCCTCGGCCAGGCCGTCGACTACTGGAGCAGCGTCAGGAGCGCGCTCACCGGCACCGAGGACTTCATCGTCATCAACATCGGCAACGAGCCCTACGGCAACAACGACGTCTCCGCCTGGACCAGCGCGACCACCGACGCGATCACCCGGATGCGAGGCCTCGGCTTCGACCACCTGCTCATGGTCGACGCTCCCAATTGGGGCCAGGACTGGCAGTTCACCATGCGTGACAACGCGAGGACCGTGGCCGCCGCCGACCCCCGGAACAACACCGTCTTTTCCATCCACATGTACGGCGTCTTCGACACCGCCGCCGAGATCACCGCCTACCTCGACGCCTTCCGGTCGGCCGGCCTGCCGCTGGTGATCGGCGAGTTCGGGCACGACCACTCCGACGGCAACCCGGACGAGGACACGATCATGTCCGAGGCGCAGTCGCGCGGCGTCGGCTACATCGGCTGGTCGTGGAGCGGCAACGGCGGCGGCGTCGAATACCTCGACATGGTGAACGACTTCAACGCCTCCAGCCTGACCTCCTGGGGCCGGCGCGTCTTCGACGGCGCCAACGGCATCGGGCAGACCTCGCGCGAGGCGACGTACTTCGGCGGCGGCACGGGCGACGACACCACGTCGCCGACCACGCCCGGCGCCCCCTCGGCCACGAACGTGACCGCGAGCGGCGCCACCCTGAGCTGGACGGCCGCCACCGACGCCGGCGGCTCCGGCCTGGCCGGCTACAACGTCTACCGCGAGCAGGGCTCCACCGACACGCTGCTCGGCCAGAGCGCCACGAACTCGATCACGCTGACCGGGCTCAGCGCCGCCACGCGGTACCAGGTGTACGTACGCGCCCGCGACGGCGCGGGCAACCTGTCCGGCAACTCCCCCACCACCACGTTCACCACGTCTTCCGGGGGCGGCCCTGGCGGCGGCTGCGCGGCCACCGGCACGGTGCAGAGCCAGTGGGGCGGCGGCTACGTCACGCAGGTCTCCGTCACCAACGGCAGTTCCTCCGCCATCAGCGGCTGGACGGTCACCTTCACGCTGCCCAGCGGGCACACCGTCACCGGCTCATGGAACGCCACGCTGAGCGTCAGCGGGCAGACCGTCACCGCGCGCAACGCCGGTTACAACGGCGGCCTGGCAGGCGGCGGCTCCACCAGCTTCGGCTTCCAGGCGAGTCGTCCCGGCGGCGACACGGCCACGGCGGGGTCCTTCGCCTGCACCGCCTCCTGATCGCCCGGCCGCGCCCTTCATACGTCGCCGGCCGTGTCCCCGCCGCGTTTTCCGCCCGGCGGAGGCACGGCCATCGATGAGCCATTCAACAATGCAAGAATAATTGAAATTTGGCGATGTATCACTATTGTATCGGCGGTCGCTAGCATGCCGAATCCACCCCTCCATCGGGTTTCGCGTTCAATGTTGCCGGCAAACCCTCGCACACGAGAGATATCTTCATGGATGCTGCGCTCGCCGATATCACTGACGGCTTGTGGACATATTTGCTCATTCCCGTAGTCGTCCTCCTGGGGCTCTTCTTCACCATCCAGTCCAAGGGTGTGCAGTTCCGCATGTTCCCGGAGATGTTCCGGGCGGTGGCGCGGAAGTCGGCGCCGGACCGGGAGGGCGGGAAACCGGTGTCGTCCTTCGGCGCCTTCACCATCTCCGCGGCGGCCCGGGTCGGCACAGGCAACGTGGCGGGAGTGGCGGCCGCCATCACTCTGGGCGGCCCGGGCGCGGTCTTCTGGATGTGGGTGATGGCGGTCATCGGCGCCGCGTCGGCGTTCGCTGAATCGACCCTCGCGCAGCTGTACAAGGTGCGCGACAAGGGCTCCTTCCGTGGCGGTCCGGCCTACTACATGAAGTTCGGCCTCAACGCCAAGTGGATGGGCATGATCTTCGCGGCGGTCATCACGCTGACCTTCGCTCTGGCCTTCAACTCGGTGCAGGCCAACACGATCAGCGCCACCATGGTGTCGGCGTTCGGCATGCCCGCCGACTCCGCCGCGCCGTCCGTCATCATCGGGCTCGCCCTTGTCGCCCTCACCGCGCTGGTGGTCTTCGGTGGAGTGACCCGGCTGGTGTCGGTG
Source organism: Nonomuraea sp. K271 (assembly GCF_009908215.1). NCBI lineage: Bacteria > Bacillati > Actinomycetota > Actinomycetes > Streptosporangiales > Streptosporangiaceae > Nonomuraea > Nonomuraea sp. K271. Next base: position 57,876 of record NZ_JAAAHR010000019.1, read on the forward strand.
ACGACCATGCTGGTCCCCGTGATGGCCATCGTCTACCTCCTGCTCGGCGGCACCGTGGTGATCATGAATATCCAGAACATTCCCACAGTGGTCAGCGAGATCGTGAGCAGCGCGTTCGGATTCGAGGAGATGGCAGCCGGCGGCCTGGGCGCGGCCATCATGCAGGGCGTGCGGCGGGGCCTGTTCTCCAACGAGGCCGGGCTCGGCTCGGCGCCGAACGCGGGCGCCGCGGCGAGCGTGCGGCACCCGGTCAACCAGGGGCTGGTGCAGGCACTCGGGGTGTTCTTCGACACCATCCTGGTCTGTTCTCTCACCGCGTTCACCATTCTGTTCGCCAACCCCACACTGGCCGGCAACGACGAGACCGGGGCCAACCTCACCCAGTCGGCGCTGGTGTCGAACCTGGGCTCGTGGGCGGGCATCGCGCTGGCCGTGGTGATCTTCATGCTGGCGTTCAGCTCGGTGCTGGGCAACTACTACTACGGCGAGTCCAACGTGGAGTTCCTGGTCGGCCGCAAGGGTCTGCCGGTGCTCCGCGTGCTGGTGCTGATCGCGGTGTTCGTCGGGGCCGTGGGCTCCTTCGCCACGGTGTGGGCCGTGGCCGACCTGATGATGGCACTGCTGGCGCTGATCAACCTGGCCGCGCTGGCACCGCTGTCCAAGACCGCGTTCAAGCTGCTGGGCGACTATGTGGCACAGCGCAGGGCGGGCGTGGAAGATCCGGTCTTCGCCAGGGACCGGATGCCCGAACTGCGCAACGTGCAGGTCTGGGACAGCGCCGACGCGCCGGTGAAGAACTGACCTGCCCCGGCTGAAGGCCGTGTTGCCTTGCTGTACTGGAGAGAAAATGTCACACCCCGGCCGTTCATCGCGCGAGTACAGAACCTCTTACGAAAATCTGGAGGACAGCAGTGAAGGAATTCGGGAGGAAGGCAACTACCTGTTCCACGCGACAGACCATCTTCGCGAAGAGGTGTACCGGCTCGCGGAATATTTCGGAAACCCGTCCACCGACGAAGTCGCACGCGTCTTCCGCAACGGCCAGGACGGCCGGCCCGGTTTCGACGAGGTCTACCACGACCTGGACAGGGCGATGCAGGACATGCTGATGTCCTACACCGAGATTTCCGCGACGCTGAACTCGATGTCCGCCACCGTCAAGGAGGCGGACTGGATCACCAAGCTCAACGTCGGCGCCGTCCAACGGCTTGTCGAGTTCAGCGCCAGGACGAACGACTCCATCACCGTGCCGACCACCAAGGCCCGTCACCACTGACCTCGGAAGGAGGCGCGCATGTCCCTGGGGCCGTCGGCCAAGGTGACGCTCGGCCTGATGGGCGGCGTCGGTGCGGTGGCAGCGCTGAACCCCGAGACGATACTCGGGGTTCGGTACCTCGAAGGCGATCCGGAGAAAATCCGCGAAGCCGCGGACAAGCTCGGGTTGATCGCCGACTCGATCGACCGCCATCAGCAGCAGGCCCACACATGGGCCGAAAGGGTATGGACGGAGAACAACGGGCGCGACTATGCCGAATTCCATAAGTTCTGGGAGGGCAAGTTCGGTCTCGCCGTGTTCGTGACGGCGTACAAGTACCGAAGAGCGGCCGAGGCATGCCGTGCCTACGCCGACGTCATCGAGAAGACCAACTACGCGCTGAAAGTGCTCTGCGCGATCCTGATCGCGGACCTGATCTTCACCACCGGCTACCAGCTCGTCACCTGGAAGATCTTCAGGGCGATCGCGCGCAAGCAGGCGTTGTTGATCAAAAACTATGGCGAGACCTTCGCCATCAAATATCTCCTGCCCTACTTCGTCTACCCGCTCGCGGACAGCTTCGCCTACGCGGCGGGCGAGGTGGCCATCCCCTTCGCCATCAACTCGGTCGCCGGGATGGAAAAGGACCTGTCGGGCAACGACGTGTTGTCACTGGACCACAACATGAAGGAGTACGGTAGCCATTTCCTGAGCAACATGGTCTTCGACGGCGTGGCGGATGCCACGGCCTACGGTATGCAGAAGGTGCCGGGGCTGCGGATGCTCAACCAGAACATCCCGCTGCCCAACGGCTGGCAGCTGAACACCGGAACCATCATCCCCAGGATGGCCGGAACGACCATGTACGCGGTGACCAGGGACCTGACGTACCACGACAACCCGCTGCCCGGCTCCGAAACCGGTCTGACCGCGGAGGAGATGTACCAGAAACTCCTGGCCCACGGCTCGCGCGGGTTCATTCCGCGACGGTGACCGCCATCCGCCCGGTCGCGGCTACTCCAGATCGAGGTACGGCTTGGCCACCTGCATGGTCTTGCGCCCGGCATCCATCATGGCCTGCCGGGCGGCATCCATGATCGCCTCGGCCAGGTCTTCGGAGCCCATCCGCATCGCCCGTCTGTCGATCCGCAGTCCCAGCAGCTCTCCGGACGGTGCGACCCGGACCACCACCTTTCCCCCCGCGCTCGCCGCCTCGCCCTGTATCTCGTTGACCTGCCCGATGACGTCGGACAGCGGCTGGGCTTCTGCGCGAAACTCCGCCACGAGCCGGTCGAGCTCGGGGTCGAAGCTCCCACTCTCGTTCATGCGCCGAACTTACTAGAGATTGTTTGACATGGTGATAGCAGCGGTAAACGACGAGGAAGTCGTGCGGAACGTGTTGACCGCCGTCAAGCCTTTCATCGGCCAAGGCAAGGTCGCGGACTATATCCCCGACCTCGCCCGGGTGGATCCCCGCCAGTTCGGCCTCGCCTTGGCGACGGTGGACGGCGAGGTGCACACGGCCGGCGACGTGACCACTCGTTTCTCGTTGCAGAGCATCATCAAGGTGTTCGGCCTGGCACTGGTGCTGAGCAGGGACAGCGACGCCGTCTGGAAGCGGGTCCATCGCGAACCTGCGGGCACCCCGTTCAACTCGCTGGTCCAGCTGGAGATGGAACGGGGCATCCCGCGCAACCCGTTCATGAACGCCGGGGCACTGGTCATAACCGACCAGTTGCTGACGGACAGGGGCGACGCCTTCGACGCGGTACGCACATTCCTGCGCGCCGAGTCGAGCAACCCCGAGGTGCAGGCGGACACCGTCACCGCGACCTCCGAGGCCACCAACGGGTTCCGCAACGCCGCGATGGCCAACCTGATCGCCGACTTCGGCAACCTGACCAACCCGGTGGACCGGGTGCTGGACCACTACTTCCGGCAGTGCGCTCTGATGCTGAACTGTCACGAGCTGGCCCGCGCCGCACTGTTCCTGGCCCGCGACGGGATCCGGCAGGACGGCTCGCGGATCCTGTCCGCGCGGGACGCCAAGCGGATCAACGCGATCATGCTCACCTGCGGCACCTACGACGCCGCCGGGGACTTCGCCTACCGGATCGGGCTGCCGTGCAAGAGTGGCGTCGGCGGCGGCATCGTGGCCATCGTGCCCGGCCGCTACGCCCTGGCCGCATGGGGGCCGGGGCTGGACCAGAAAGGCAGCTCGGTGGCGGCGGCAGCGGCGTTGGAGGCCTTCGTGTCGCTGACCGGCTGTTCCATCTTCTGACGCTATCGCAGCCGCAGCAGGTAGCTGGCCTGACCCTCATCGTCGGTCTCGACACGTTCCACCAGCCCGGCGGCGGCCATCGCATCCACCAGTTCGTGCGCCGTCATCGGATCGGTGGGCGGGAGCCCTTTGGACCCCGGGGTCAGAGCGGAGAACCACGGGCCGTTGGCCTCCTGCAGCGCCTCGAGCACGAGGGAGCGCACCCGGGCACCGTTCAGGATGCCGGACTGCACCGTCCGCAGTTCCTCACTCGGCTCGACGCCGAGTTCCTCGCGCAACGCCTGACGGCACTCCACGTACGCGGCCAGCGCCTCCTCACGGCGGCCCCTGCCGTACAACGCGAGAATGAGCAGCATCCACGCCCGTTCCCGGAACGGATGGTCGCTCAGGAACTTCCTGGTCCGGGTGATCACCGAAGCGTACATCTGTGCGGCGAGCTCGAGCGCGGCCAGACTCTCGAGCAGTGCCAGGCGCTGCTCAGCGAGCTGCTCCAACGGCCCGGCCCACTGCGGGTGCGGCGGCACGTCCTCCAGCGGACTGCCGCGCCACAGGCCGTCCGCAAGGCGGAACAGCTTCAGGGCGATCTCCGGACGGTGCCGCTCGAGGGACGACTCCGCCTGCCGTATCAGCTCGGTGAAGGTCAGCATGTCCAGCTCGTGCGGGCTTACTCGGAGCCGGTAGCCGACCGAGTCACCGATGATCCTGTCGATGCCGCCCAGCATGGTGCGAAGGGAGCTGGCGTAGGTGCGGATGTTGGCGATCGCAGAGCGTGGTGGCCGGCCCTGCCAGAGGATTTCCACCACGGTGTCCAGCGGCGTCACCCGGTTGGGGTTGAGCAGCAAGGTGGCGAGGAACTGCTGTCGCTTTCCCGCGGCCAGCCGGACGGCCCGTCCGCCCGCCCGTACCATCAGCGGCCCGAGGATGCCGAAACGCAATCCATCATCCCACATAAGGCAAAGAGTATATAAACCTGACAATCCCCATGTTCACGTGTCAGTTCTCCACATCCGGCGCATCTCCAGGTCAGGTCGGTAGCGGCCGCCCGACCGGTTGGTGTTGAGGTAGCCGTCGCCCTCCTGCGCCTCGGCCACGGTCTCCGCCAGCGCCGGCAGCCGGCCCAGGCCATCGCGGTGGTGGGCTACGACAACTGGGAGGTGCCGTCCACGGGACCCGCCCGGCGTTGACGACCGTCGACATGAACCTGGAACTGCTCGGCCGGACGGCGCCGCAGCACCTGTTCGCGGCCATCGACGGCAGGGCCACACCAGGCGTGCACAAGAGGCCCTGCCGGCTGGTGATCAGGGACTCCACCTCCCCATCCGGAGTCGCCTGGCGGCTTAAGCGGTTCCCCTCAGGACTCGGTGCCACGGGCCGGTGACCTACAGTAGAGAGGGTTATCCGGTTCAGGAGAGGACGTCCGTGAAGCGACCGACGATCGCCGACATCGCCAGCCGGGCGGGAGTGTCCAAGGTGGCGGTCTCCTACGCGCTCAACGGGCAACCCGGGGTGTCTGAGGCGACGCGGGCCAGGATCATCGCCATAGCCGACGAGATCGGCTGGCGGCCCAACAGCGCGGCCAGGGCGCTCAACGGCGCCAGGGCCAACTGCGTCGGCCTCGCGCTCTGCCGGCCCGCCCGCATCCTGGGCGTCGAGCCGTTCTTCATGGAGCTGATCTCCGGCATCGAAGGCGTGCTCGCCGACCGCTCCTACGCGCTGCTGCTCCAGGTCGTCACCAGCCACCAGCAGGAGAGCGAGGTCTACCGGCACTGGTGGGGCGAGAGCCGCATCGACGGCGCCTTCCTCGTCGACCTGCACTATTCCGACACCCGCGTGGCCGAGCTCGAACGGCTCGGCATGCCGGTCGTGGTGATCGGCCACCCCTCCGAGTCGGGCTCGTTGTCGGCCGTCTGGTCCGACGACGGCGAGGCCGTCCGCGAGACCGTCGGCTACCTGCGGGCGCTCGGCCACCGCCGCCTCGCCCGGGTCGCCGGGCTGCCCGAGCTGGTCCACACGACCGTACGCGACCAGGCGTTCGCGCGGGCCTGCGAGGACGTGGCCGAGCACGTCATCGTGCACACCGACTACACCGGCGAGGAGGGCGCCAGGGCCACCCGGAGGCTGCTCAGCTCGCCCGACCGGCCGACGGCGATCGTCTACGACAACGACATCATGGCCGTGGCCGGGCTGTCGGTGGCGCAGGAGATGCGGGTGGAGGTGCCGGGCGACCTTTCGATCGTGGCCTGGGACGACTCGCCGCTCGCCCAGGTCGTCCGGCCACCGCTGACCGCCCTCACCCGCGACATCCCCGCCTACGGCGCGCACGCCGCCCAGCGCCTGCTGGCCCTCATCTCCGGGGAGAGCGTGCCGCCCTACCAGGACCAGGCGGCCGTCCTCACACCACGCGGCAGCACCGGCCCCTCCCGTCCCTGACGCGCGGCGAGCGCGGCGAGCGCGGCTCCGGTCCTGCGCGAACCCCGTACGCGCAGGTCCGCGGCGCGTGCCGCGGGGCCGTGGTGCGCGGCTGGCAGACCGCGTGTTCCCGCCGCGGCACGCGCCGTCCCCTCCTTCGCGGCACATCCCACTCTGACGGAGCGCGGGGCGGGGTGTCTGCGTACGTTTACGTGCAACCGAGACCCGACCGTGACCTGTATTGACAAATTTTTTTGTCGGCTCTACGTTCAACCCATGGACAAAGTACGTTCGGCTGACGGCACCCCCATCGCCTACACCCGCGTCGGCCACGGCCCCGCGGTCATCCTCGTCGACGGCGCCCTCAGTTTCCGCAAGCAGAGCATCAACGCCGCCCTGGCCACCGCGCTGGCCGGCGACTTCACGGTCTACACCTACGACAGGCGCGGGCGCGGCGAGAGCGGCGACATCCCGCCGTACACGACGGAACGCGAGATCGAGGATCTGGCCGCGCTGGTCGCCGAGACCGGCGGCCCGGTGCGGCTCTACGGCACCTCCTCAGGGGCCGCCCTCGCGCTGGCCGCCGCCGACGCGGGTGTTCCGGTCGAGAAACTGGCGCTGTACGAGCCGCCGTTCATCGTCGACGACACCCGCCCCGCCATCCCCGCCGACTACGAGCGCACGCTGGACGAGCTGGTGGCCGCCGACCGCCGCGCGGCCGCGGTGCGCTACTTCATGCGTACGGGTGTCGGGCTGCCGGCCGTGGTCGTGGCCATGATGCGGTTCATGCCGGCCTGGTCCACGCTCACGTCGGTGGCGCACACGCTGCCGTACGACGTGGCGTTCGTGGCGCCGTACGAGAAGGGCGTGCCCTACCCCGAGTCCAGCTGGGCCGCCGTCAAGACGCCGACTCTGGTCATGGACGGCGGCAAGAGCCGACCATGGATCCGCAACGCCGCCAGGGCACTGGCCGGCCTGCTGCCCGGCGCCGAGCACCGCACGCTCGACGGGCAGACCCACATCGTCAAGGCGGAGGCGCTCGCGCCCGTGCTGGCGGAGTTCTTCCGCTGACCTGCTCCGCCGTCCTTCCCTGGAGGCACGTGATGAGGTTTCGCACCACGGTCGAGCCGTTCATGCTGCCCCTCAGCGCCGAGAGCCGGCTGGGCGCCGGGGGTGTAAGCCGACGACGAGGTCGAGGTGGACCTCGAACGTCGCCGACGCCGTCGCCAATCTCGCCGACGGAGTGGCGTGAGCTCGCCGGTGGGTCGCCGGAGCGAGTGACTTGCTCTTGAGAGGGAGAGCGAGGATCGCCCGGCAAGGCGATCACAACCGGCCAGGGAAACCGCAGGCTGGGGGGTATGCGACAACCCCGAGAAGATCCCGCTATGATCGTCCGCGCCGCTTACGTCACCGCTCCGCTGCTCGTGCTGGCCTACGGAGCGATCCGCATCGTCGACGGGTTCGACGGGAGCCGGGGGCCTGGGCCGGCCTGGACGATCGGGCATATAGCGTTTCTCGCCGCCCTCGCACTGTTCATCGTTATATTTCGGGATATGTGGCGGATACTCGGCCGTACCAAGCTCGCCACCGCGCAGTTGGCCGTCGGGATCGCCGGCATCGCGTGCGCGGCCACGCAGTTCGTGATCGACATCGCGATCGGTTTCATGGCGGCCGACCACGCGGCCATGGGGCCGCTGTTCGAGCAGGTGCAGGCCGTGCCGGGGGCGCAGCCGGTCATCTACGATGTGGGGCCGTTCCTGTTCTACGTGGCCCAGCTCGCGCTCGTCGTCCACCTGGCCGCCCGCAGGCAGGTGACGTTGTGGACCCCTGCCCTGGTGACCGTCGACCTCGCGCTGCCCCTCATCGATAAGGACCTGATGTCCGTCGGCGCGTTCTTCCTGCTGGTGTCGTTCTGGCCACTGGCCAGGAGGAGCACTTCCGCCGCCCGGCACACTCTCGTCCATGCGTGAGGAAGGACGAGGCATCGTGTCCGATCCGACGCTGATCAGCGTGGCGCTGCGCAGGTTCCACGCGCTCCCCCACCTCCGGGTGGACGCCGCGCTCGCTGCGCTGATCACGATCGTGCAGCTCTGGCCGCTGATCTCGCGTGAGAGCCCGCAAGGGGGGCTGTGGCACTGGTGGGGGTACGCGGTCGCGGTCGCCGCCTCGGTCCCCCTGGTGTGGCGGCGACGCGCGCCGATCGTGGTGCTGCTGGCCAGCCTGGGCGTGAGCACGCTCTACGATCTCGCCGGCAACGTCGCCGACCAGCCCATCTGGTACGGCGCCCTCGTCGCGCTCTACACGGTCGCCGCCTACAGCCGGCTGGCGGCCAGAGTCATCGCGTTCGCAGTGACCGCGGCCGGCGGCCTGCTGACGGTCGGCTCCTGGGAGACCGCGCTGCGCGGCACGGTGCTGCTGGTCGCCGCGTACGCCATCGGCAGGGCGGCGGCCACCTCCCGCGCCCACGCGGCCGCTCTTGAGGAGCGCGCGGTCCGGCTGGAGAAGGAGCGTCAGATGGAGGCGGAGCGCGCCGCGCAACGCGAACGTGACAGGATCGCCCGCGACATGCATGACATCCTGGGCCACGCGGTCAGCCTGATGGTGGTCCAGGCCGAGGCCGGACCCGTGGTGGTGCGCAGCGATCCGGCGCGGGCGGAGGCCGCGTTCGACGCCATCGCCGAGGCGGGACGCGATGCGATGGTGCAGCTGCGCCGCATGCTCGGCGTGCTCAAGGAGGGCGAGTCCCCGCGCGCGCCGCAGCCCACCATCGGCGATCTGCCCGCGCTGGCCGAGCAGGTGGCGGAGACCGGGCTGCGGCTGACCTTCGACGTGCGGGGCGAGCCACGGGCCGTGTCGCCCGACTGCGCGGTCGCCGCCTACCGCATCACGCAGGAAGCGCTCACCAACGTCGTCAAGCACTCCGGGGCCGATCACGCCGGCATCCGGCTCACCTGGGAGGACCACGACCTGATGATCGACATCACCGACGACGGGCGAGGCGGCGGGCGCGGGCTGCCCTCCGGCGGCGACGGGCTGATCGGCATCCGCGAGCGCGCCGCCGCCTGCGGCGGCGCCGCCACCGCCGGGCCGCGCACCGACGGCCACGGCTTCGCGGTGTCCGTACGCCTGCCGCTGGCCCGCCCATGACCGTCCGCGTGGTCGTCGCCGACGACCAGGAGCTGGTCAGGGGCGGGTTCGCGATGATCCTCGACGGGCAGCCCGACATCGAGGTGGTCGCCGAGGCGGGCGACGGGGTGGAGGCGGTGACAGCGGTCCGCGAGCACGCCCCCGACGTGCTCCTGCTCGACATCCGCATGCCCAGGATGGACGGCATCGAGGCCGCCAGAATCGTCTGCGCGGAAACCGGGTGCCGGGTGCTGATGCTCACCACGTTCGACGTGGACGACTACGTCTTCGACGCGCTGCGGGCGGGGGCGAGCGGGTTCCTGCTGAAGGACGTGCGCCGCGACGACCTGGTGCACGCGGTCCGCGTGGTGGCGGCGGGCGAGTCGCTGCTCGCGCCGACCGTGACCACGCGGCTGATCTCCGAGTTCACCTCGCGGCCCGCGGCCAGAAGGGTGACGGGTTTGGACGTGCTGACCGCGAGGGAGCGGCAGACGCTCGAGCTGATCGCCCGCGGCCTGTCGAACGCCGAGATCGCCGCGGCCATGGTGGTCAGCGAGCACACGGTGAAGACGCACGTCAGCAACGTGCTGTCCAAGCTGGGGCTGCGTGACAGGGTGCAGGCGGTCATCGCGGCGTACGAGTCGGGGCTGGCCGTTCCGGGGGCGTAACGCGCGGGCCGGCGGGTAGGCGGGGCCCCATGACTGAGGGTTTCGACACCGAGATGTTGTGGGAAGAGTTCCACCGGACGGTCAACATGAACTCCGAGGAGCTGCGTTCGCATCTGCTCGCCGACGCCTCCGACGAGGAGGGTTTCCCGCCCGACCCCGATCTGGGCATCGACGAGCTGGGCCGGGGCGTGCTGCACGTCCTGAGCAAGCGCAAGGGCGACCTGACCAGTGCCGACCTCGATGTGATGCGGCGGGTCGTCGACCTCGTCGAGACGCTGGGCGACAGGACGGACGACGAGTCGCGGCGCGAGCTGATGTCCGTGGGTCACGATCCGTTGAGGGGATAGCAGATGGTCCAGCCGCGCCCGTGGATCGAGGGCTACGTACGAGCCTGGAATTCCAACGATCCCGACGACATCGCCGCGCTGTTCACCGAGAACGCCGTCTACTACGCCGAGCCGTACAGCTCGCCGTGGCAGGGGCGCGACGCGATCGTCTCGGAGTGGCTGGCGCGGCAGGACAAGCCGGGTGAGGCCACGTTCGAGTGGCATCCGGTGTGCGTGACGGACGACGCGAGCGTCATCAAAGGAGTCACGACATATCCGGATAAAACCTATAGCAACCTCTGGGTCATCCGGTTCATGCCGGACGGACGGTGCCGGGAATTCACCGAATGGTGGATGCTGCACGATGTCAAATGATGCAATGGCCCGAACCGTCTTCACCCGAGGAGATCAGTTGAAAGACAACCTCGACCTCGCCGCGAGCGCCCAGCAGCTGGCCGACGCCGCCCCGACGGGATCGATCGACCGCGCCGCCGCCTCGTCCGTGGCCATCACGCTCGCCACGACCCGCGACATCACCGACGCCAGGAAGACGCTGGACGGGCTCACCCCGGCCGAGGTGCGTACGGCGGCGCTCGACCTCTTCGACCGGTTGTCGGCGGACTAGCGGCCCGCACATCCACCATCCGAGGCCCGGGGTCGAACGGGGACACCGGCCGCGATGCCCGCTGCCCCGTCGCTCAGCCCGTCCGCTTCCGTGCACCTCGCACTGGCCGGCGGGTGGTGGGGTGGCCCTGCGGGTTCGCGGTGGGCCGGAGGCTATAGTCCGCCCCATGAATGGATCACGACTCGTCGCCACAGGTCACTACCAACCTGCAAAAATCCTGACAAATGAGGACTTGGCGACCATGGTGGATACCGACGACGAGTGGATCACCCAGCGGGTCGGGATCCGCACCAGACACGTCGCAGGCCCCGACGAGAGCGTGGCCGACCTGGCCTCCCACGCCGCCGCGAAGGCACTGGCCGGCAGCGGGCTCGGCGCGTCCGACATCGACCTCCTCCTGGTCGCCACCTGTACGCAGACCGAGCGCGCCCCCAACGTCGCCTCCCGGGTCGCCGCCGCGCTCGGCGTTCCCTCCCCCGCCCTGATGGACGTCGGCGTCTCGTGTTCGGGCTTCACGCACGCCCTGGCCGTGGCCGACCACACGATCCGCGCGGGCGCCGCGACGAACGCCCTGGTCGTGGGCGCGGACAAGATGACCGAGGTCACCGACTGGACCGACAGGACCACCTGCGTGCTGACGGGCGACGGCGCCGGCGCGGCCGTGGTCAGCGCCGCTCCCGAGGCGGAGATCGGGCCTGTCGTGTGGGGTTCGGTGCCGGAGCTCGGCAGGGCCGTACGCATCGAGGGCACGCCGACCCGCTTCTCCCAGGACGGCCAGAGCGTCTACCGCTGGGCCACCACCCAGCTCCCCGCGATCGCGCGGCAGGCGTGCGATCGCGGCGGCGTGTCCCCGGAGGAGCTGGCCGCCGTGGTCCTGCACCAGGCGAACCTGCGCATCATCGAGCCCATCGCCAAGAAGCTTGGCGCGGTGAACGCGATCATCGCCCGTGACGTGGTGGAGTCGGGCAACACCTCGGCCGCGAGCGTGCCGCTGGCCCTGTCGAAGCTGCTCGAACAGGGTGAGGTGCGGCGCGGGGCGCCGATGTTGCTGTTCGGTTTCGGAGGCAACCTGTCCTACGCAGGAATGGTCGTCCACTGTCCCTGACCTCATCCCGGCTCGAACCGCCCTGCGAGCATGTGAGGAGGGCATCGATCCACCGCCCGCGCCCGCCGCGTGATCTCACGGGACGGGCGCGGTGCGCAGATGGCCGAGCAATTTCTGGATCTCCCGCGCGTAACGCTCGGCGAACTCCGGCGAGGCCGGGTCGTCGTCCCAGACGGCGCGGATGAGCTGGGGGAAGGAGATGCCGGCCGCGGCCATGGAGAACAGCGCCACCAGGACGGCGCCGGGGTCGAGGTCGGCGGGGAACTCGCCGTCCTGCTGGCGACGGCGCAGATGTTCGAGGTCGCGGCGGACGTCGGCCACGAACGCCGGGTCTGGCGGACCGTCGTCCGTGAGCCCCTGCCAGAGCATCAGCCTGCCGTAGTCGCGGCGGGAGGAGTTGGCCCGTACGTAGTCGGCGACGAGTTCGGCGAGCTCGGACGAGGGATCCGCGAAGGTGCTCTCCTCCACGTGCCATCGTGCGTTCAGCGCCTGATAGAGACCCTCTTTGCCGCCGAAATAGTACGAGATCAACTGCTTGTTGACGCCGGCGCTGGCGGCGATCTCGCTGACCCGCGCCCCCGCGAACCCCTTCGCGGCGAACTGCTGCAGCGCCGCCTGAAGGATGCGGGCCTTCGTGCGCTCGGGGTCGCGCTGCTTGTCCTCCGGTGCTCGTCTCATGGTTCGGCAGGTTATCATCCATCCGTTTGGTTGACAGATTCAGCCAACTGGATGATTATCGCTCTCATGACACCTCACATTGCGATCATCGGTGGCGGGATCGGCGGGCTCTGCCTGGCCCAGGGGCTGCGCAAAGCCGGTCTCGACGTGACCGTTCACGAGCGGGACCGCACCCCCGCCGACCGGCTCCAGGGCTACCGCGTGCACATCGACCCGCACGGCGCCCGCGCGCTGCACGACTGCCTGCCCTCCCACCTGTGGGAGGCCTTCCTGGCCACGACAGGACGGGGCGAACAGGACTTCGGCTTCCTCACCGAGCGGCTGGACCTGCTCACGCTGCTCGAAACGCCCAGGGCCGGCGACCCCGCCGACGACCACCACTCGGTCAGCCGCATCACGCTCAGGCAGGTGCTGCTGTCCGGACTGGAGGACGTCGTACGGTTCGGGAAGACGTACGAGCGGTACGAGAGGCTGCCTGACGGGCGGATCCGGCTCTTCTTCGCCGACGGCACCAGCGAGGACGCGGACATCGTGGTCGCCGCGGACGGCGGCGCCTCGCGGGTCCGTGAGCAGCACCTGCCGCACGCCAGGCGGGTGGACACCGGGATCACCACGGTCGCGGGCAAGTTCCCGCTCACCGACGCGACCAGGAAGCTCCTGACCCCGCGGCTGGCCGACGGGCCGAACACCGTCATCCCGCCCAGGGGCATGGGCATGTTCACGGCTCCGCACGACCTGGGCGAGGCCGTGACGTACGGCGGGATCGGGGCGACGGAGCACGAGGGTGCGCTGATGGACAACACCAGCAGCTACATCCTGTGGGCGTTCGGCGCGACCGCCGCCCGCTTCCCGACGGATATTTCGGGAATGTCAGGCCGGCAGCTCAAGGGCGCCGTGGCCGGCATGATCAGCTCCTGGCACCCCGACCTGCGCAGGCTGGTCGACATGACCGACGCCGGCACCGTCACCCTGCTGCCGATCCGCACCTCGATCCCGATCGACCCGTGGCCGGCCTCCACCATCACCCTCATCGGCGACGCCATCCACAGCATGACCCCGATGCGCGGCATCGGCGCGAACACCGCCCTCCGCGACGCCCGCCTGCTCTGCGGTGAGCTCGCGCGTGCACTCACGGGCGGGGGCGACCCGGTCGCGGCCATCGCCCGCTACGAGTCGCGCATGCGCGAGTACGGCTTCGCCGCCGTACGCGACTCACTGCGCGCCTCCGAACAGTTCATCGGCGACAGCCGGGTGGCGCGCATGGGGTTCAAGACCTTCCTGCGCCTGGTCCAGCGGTTCCCCTCGCTCAAGGCCAAGGTGTTCTCCTAGCCGGCCCTGGAATGGCGGCCGACCCGCATCGGCCACCGGAACTGGGCACCCTCGTGATGTCGAGAACGTGGCGGCGGCTCCGTCCCAGGTACATCGGCGGCCACGACCGGCCGCGCGGAGGAGAAGGAGAACCACCATGACCATCAGGCGGATGGACAACATCGGCATCATGGTCGAGGACCTCGACGCCGTCATCGCGTTCTTCGTGGAACTCGGCATGGAACTGGAGGGCAAGGCCCTGGTCGAGGGGAGCTGGGCGGCGCGTTGCGTCGGACTCGACGACCAGCGGGTCGAGGTGGCGATGATGCGGACGCCGGACGGCCACGGGCGGGTCGAGCTGGCGAAATACCTCATGCCGAAGGCGGTCGGCGGGGTGCCGGAGGACGCCCCGGTGAACACGCTGGGCATTCGCCGCATCATGTTCGCGGTCGACGACATCGACGACGTCGTCGCCCGCGTGTCCGCCCGCGGCGCCCAACTCGTCGGCGAGGTGGTCCAGTACGAGGACGTCTACCGGCTCTGCTACCTCCGCGGCCCCGAGGGCATCGTCGTCGCCCTGGCAGAGGAGCTTCGCTGAACTCGGTGCCGGTCGCTGTCAGGAGCGCAGCAGGTGGAACAGCTCGACCCTGGCGTGGTGGTGGTCGAGGCCGTCCTGGTCGTGCTCGACCGGGAGCGGACGGCCTTGTGCGTGCAGGGGGTGGCGCAGCGGGTGCCGGGCGTGGAAGCCGGCCAGCCGGCGGTCGAGCTGCGGGTCGTCGAGCCCGGCGACGCCGAGGGGCGGACCGCCGTACAGGCCGGACTCCTCGCCGCCGTGCATCCGCTCGGCCGAACCCGTGACGCCCCAGGTCAGGGCCACGACTTCGCGCGCCGCGGGGGTCAGCGGGGTCGTGGCGTAGATCACCCCGCCAGCGTACTGCGGACGTCATGCTTCCGGTTTGGCGACGGATGCGCGATGGTTTAGGCAACTTGCACCGCGAGGTAAGGAGACCTGTGGTCAGTCCTGGCACGCTCGACACTCGGGGCAGCGATTTCGCCCGGCTTTCTCATCGCATCATGGACGCCGGTCTCCTCGACCGGCGTCCCGTTTACTACGCCGTCAGGATGAGCATCGCGGCCGTGATCTATCTCGGCTGCTGGGCGCTGTTCGCCTGGGTGGGCGACTCCTGGCTGCAGCTTCTCGTCGCGGCCGCGATGGCCGTGGTCTTCGCGCAGCTCGGCTTTCTCGCCCATGACCTCGGGCACCGGCAGGTCTTCAGGAAGCGGCGGCCCAGTGACGTCGCGGGGCTGCTGATCGGCAACTTCGGCATCGGGCTCGGCTGGGGGTGGTGGACCAGCAAGCACAACCGGCACCACGCCAACCCCAACCATGAGGACCACGATCCCGACGTGTCCCCCGCCGTGATCGTCTGGTCGGAGGACCAGGTGGCCAAGAGCCGCGGGATTCCCCGTTTCATCGCCAAGCGCCAGGCGTGGTGGTTCTTCCCACTGCTCACCCTGGAGGCCTGGCACCTGCACGTGGCCAGCGTCAAGGCGCTGCTCAAGCCGGGCGCCAAGCGGCGTACGACCGAGCTGAGCCTGATCGTCGTGCACTTCGCGCTCTATTTCGGCCTGGTCTTCACCGTCCTGCCGCTCGGCAAGGCGCTGGTGTTCCTCGTCGTGCACCAGGGCTTGTTCGGCATCTACCTGGGGCTCTCGTTCGCTCCCAACCACAAGGGCATGCCCGTGCTGACGAAGGAGGACAAACTCGATTTCCTTCGCAAGCAGGTGCTGACCTCGCGCAACGTCAAGGGCGGCTGGTTGACCGACGTGGCGCTCGGCCAGCTCAACTACCAGATCGAGCACCATCTGTTCCCGAACATGCCGGCGCCCAACCTGCGCAGGGCGCAGCCCATCGTGCAGGCGTACTGCGCGGAGATCGGCGTGGACTACCTGCAGACCGGACTCGTGGCGTCGTACGGGCAGGCGCTGCGGCACCTGCACGAGGTCGGGGCCTCGCTCCGATGACCGGCGGGGCGCCCGCCAGCGGGCGCCCCCTCAGTTCGCGCCCTCCTCCAGCCGCTGGCGCAGGCGGTCGCGGCGGCGTTCGAGCTCGGCGATCAGCTCGGTCTGCTCGTCCGCCTGACTGATCATGGCGGAGATCTCCACCTGGTCGGTCGCGCCCATGTCGCGGATCTGGTCGCGGATGTCCTGGTTCTCGGCGCGCAACCGGGCCAGGTCCTCTTCGACCTGCCGGAGCTCGTCCTCAATGCTCATCCACCGGCTCTACCCACAGGGACGGCGGCGATTACCCGGCCCTGACCGCGGCGTACAGAATGGGGGCCATGCGCAGGCCGTCGAAGGACACGCTCGTGTCGCTCGTCATGATCGCCGCGGTGCTGGCGGGAGTGACCCTCACCCTGCTGCTGCGCGCCTCCGGCCCGATCAACGCCCTCGACGTCGTGCTGCCGGTCATCGCCGCGGGCGGGGTGCTGCTGCGCGAGCGTTGTCCCGTCGCGGCGCTGGTCATCGTGGTCGCGGCGACGGGCGCCTACTATCCGTGGGCGACGGTCGACGGGCCGCTCATCGCGCTGCCGCTGTTCGCCCTCTACACCGCCGCCGACAAGGGACACCTCACCGCGGCCATCGTCACGGGGGCGGCGGCGCTGCTCGGCATGGGGCTCGGCGAGACGGGCGGGATCAGGCACGTGGACGACAGCGCGTTCCTGATGATCACCGGATGGGTGGTCGCGGCCATCGCGTTCGGCGGCGTCACCCGCAACCGCCGCGCCTACCTCATGGAGGTGCGGCGGCACGCGCTCGACGCCCTGCGCAGCAAGGACGAGGAGGCCAGGCGGCGCGCGGGAGAGGAACGGCTGCGCATCGCCAGAGAGCTGCACGACGTGCTCGGCCACAACATATCCATGATCAACGTGCAGGCCGCGGCGGCGCTGCACGGGCTGAGGAAACGACCCGAGGACGCCGAGACGGCGCTGCGTACGATCAAGGACACCAGCAAGGAGACGCTGCGCGAGCTGCGCACCACCCTGGGCGTGCTGCGCCAGGTCGACGAGGACGCGCCGACCGCGCCGGCCGACAGCCTGGCGCGGGTGGACGAGCTGGTCGAGGCGTCCGGGCTGAAGGTAGGCATCGAGCTGTCCGGGCCGCTCGACGCGGTGCCGACCGAGGTCGACTTGGCCGCCGCCCGCATCGTCAGGGAGGCTCTGACGAACGTATCCCGCCATTCAGGCACGAACGAGGCAACATTGAAGATCAGCAACAGGTCCGGAAATATCGAGATCTGCGTGGAGGATGAAGGGCCGGGCGCCACCTACGAGGGCGGCAGCGGCTTCGGCCTGACGGGCATGCGCGAGCGCGCGGCCCTGCTGGGCGGCATTCTGGAGGCCGGGCCACGCCCCGAAGGCGGATTCCGCGTCACCGCCCGGCTGCCGCTGAAGGGAGTGCGATGATCCGCGTACTGCTCGCCGACGACCAGACCCTGGTCCGCGCCGGGTTCCGGTCGATACTCAGCGACGAGGACGACGTCGAGGTCGTGGGCGAGGCTCCCAACGGCACCGCGGCCGTCCAGAGCGCCCGTGAACTCAGGCCCGACGTGGTCCTCATGGACATCCGCATGCCCGAGCTCGACGGCCTGGAGGCCACCCGCCGGATCGCCCGCGACCCCCGGCTCGAAGGCGTCAAGGTGATCATCCTGACCACGTTCGACCTGGACGACTACGTCTACGGCGCGCTGCGGGCCGGGGCGAGCGGCTTCCTCGTCAAGGACACCGAGCCCGCCGAGCTGATCCACGCCGTACGGGTCGTGGCGAGGGGCGACGCGCTGATCGCGCCGTCCATCACGCGGCGGCTGATCGCCGAGTTCGCCGGCCGGGTCAAGCGCCCGGAGCCGGGTCCCGAGCTCAACGCGCTCACCGAACGCGAGCGCGAGGTCATGGCGCTGGTGGCGGCCGGCTTGTCCAACGACGAGATCGCGGCCCAGCTCGTGCTCAGCCCCGCCACGGCGAAGACGCACGTCAGCCGCATCATGACCAAGCTGTCCGTACGCGACAGGGCCCAGCTCGTCATCATCGCCTACGAAGCCGGCATGATCACCCCGGGCTGGCTGACGCCCTGACCTGCGGAGGCACCCCGCACACCCCGAAACAGCGGAAGATGCCCCCCGCGGGAACAGCCCGCACGCCGAGAACGCGTACGTCCTGAGAGGTACGTGCGGCGGGTCCGTGCGACCCGGGATGTACGCCAGGTGTCCGCCGGAGCATGACGTCGCCGGGCAAGCCGTACGCGCAGCCTCTCAGCATGGACACCGTCGACCTCGCCCGCCTCCAGTTCGCGATCACGGCGGGCGCGCACTTCCTCTTCGTGGCGCTGACGCTCGGTCTGGCGACCCTGCTGGCGGTCGTCCAGACGCGGGCCACGTTCGGCAACAGCCCCGTGCACCTGCGGATGACGCGGTTCTGGGGCCAGCTCTACATCATCAACTACGCGATGGGCATCGTCACCGGCCTGGTGATGGAGTTCCAGCTCGGGCTGTCGTGGAGCGGGCTGACGGACTACGCGGGCGACGTGTTCGGCTCGGCGCTGGCGATCGAGACGCTGATGGCGTTCTTCATCGAGTCGACGTTCCTGGGGTTGTGGATCTTCGGCTGGAACAAGCTGAACCGGTGGGCGCACCTGGCGCTGATCTGGATCGTGACACTGACCGCGTACGCGTCGGCCTTCTGGATCATGGTGGCGAACGGTTTCCTGCAGAACCCCGTGGGCCACGTGCTGGAGGGCGGCAGGATGCGGATGGCGGACTTCGGGGCGATGGTGGCCAACCCGGCGGCGCAGGTGGCGTTCTGGCACGTCGTCACCGCCGGGATGGTCGTCGGCGGGTTCTTCATGGCCGGGGTGAGCGCGTACCACCTGCGCAGGCGCACCTCCGATCAGGACGTCTTCCGCAAGTCGCTGCGGATCGGGATGGGGGTGGCGCTGCCGGCCGTGTTCGCCACCGCCACGTCCGGCGGGCTGGGGTTCCAGACGATGCAGCCGGCCAAGGCCGCGGCCTGGTCGCGCGACGCGGAAGAGCTCGCCGCGGCGCAGGCCGAGATGGTGGCCGCGCACGGGCCGGGCGACTACCTGCCGCCGGCGGGCTGGGTGCAGGCGAGCGGCACGACGATGCTGCTGCTGTTCGCGCTCATGATGTACTTCCTGCTGCCGAGCTGCCTGCTCATGCTCTTCCGGCCGGTCGTGCGCCAGTTCAGGCTCTGGCACTGGGTGACGACGCTGATGATCCCCGTCCCGTTCGTGGCCATGCTCGCCGGCTGGGCCTTCCGCGAGTTCGGACGCCAGCCGTGGACGGTGTACGGGCTGCTGACCACGTCGGATGCGATGTCCCCGGTGTCGGCGGGGCAGATGCGCTTCTCCGTGGTCGCCTTCTTCACGGTGTTCGCCGTGCTCATCGCCGTCAACACCTGGCTGCTGGCGCGGCACGCCCGCCGCGGGCCCGGCGCCGTGTCGCTCGGCGACCGCCCGATCGAGGCGCCCGTTCCCGCCCCTACCTTCTGAGGAGCCGTCATGGAGATCTTCATCCTGGCCTTCTTCGCGCTGGGCTACCTGGTACTGGCCGGCGCCGACATCGGGGTCGGCATGGCGCTGCCGTACCTGGGCAGGTCGGCGGCGGAGCGGCGCGAGGTGATCGCCTCGATCGCGCCGTTCTTCCTGGGCAACGAGGTGTGGCTGGTCGCCACGGCGGGTGTGCTCGCGGGGCTGTTCCCCCACCTGGAGAGCGTGCTGCTCACCGGGAACCACAGCGTGGTCGTGGTGCTGCTGCTGGCGTGGGTGGTCCGCGACATGGGCCTGTGGCTGCGTGGGCGGATGCCGGGGGCGCGCTGGCAGGCGTTCTGGGACGGCGCGACCGTGGCCGGCAGCTGGGGGCTGGCGCTGAGCTGGGGGTTGCTGCTCGGGAACGTGCTGCTCGGCATCACCGGGCCGTTCGCCGTGCTGCCCGCGCTGGTGGTGACCGTGCTGTTCGGTACCCACGGCCTGACGTTCGCGGCGCTGCGGCTGCGCGGCGAGCTGCGGGCGCGGGCGGCCGTGTTGTCCGGCGGGGCCGGGGAGCGGCGCACGTACGCGCTGACCTCGGCGGCGCTGGTGACGGTCGGGGCGCTGGCCGGGCTGCGGCTCCCGCTGGACCCGGGAAGCGCGGGCACGGTGCTGGTGCCGGTCGTGCTCACCATGATGCCGCTGCTCGTGGCGGCGCAGGCCTGGGTGTGGTGGACGTT
This sequence comes from Nonomuraea sp. K271, assembly GCF_009908215.1. NCBI lineage: Bacteria > Bacillati > Actinomycetota > Actinomycetes > Streptosporangiales > Streptosporangiaceae > Nonomuraea > Nonomuraea sp. K271. The sequence goes on from NZ_JAAAHR010000019.1 coordinate 77,938, forward strand.
CCGGCACCGGGTCACCGGGCCGTCCTACCTGTGATCGTCGCGGGCGCGCCGGCGGGTCACGCGAAGTTCGCCGAGGCGTTCTCCGGCGACACCCCCGGCGGGGAGGCCCGCAGCCAGCGGCAGCCGTACGGGCCGAGCGCGACCCGAGCCACGCCCTCCTCCGAGACCTCCAGCGTGCCGTCCGCCAGCAGGTCGGTGAGCAGGAAGCCCTCCAGGCCCGGCAGCGTCAGCTCCACGTCGCGGGCCGTGTCGCCGAGGTTGTGCGCCATCACCATCGTGGCCCCGCCGCCCTCGCATCGGTGCGCGAGGACCGCGTGCTCAGGGGAGTCGAGCACGGTGCACTCGCCCCACGCCAGCTCCGGGCACTCGCGGTAGCGCTCGATGAGCAGTTGGAACCAGCGCAGTAACGAGCCGGCGTCCCGCCTCTGGGCGGCCACGTTGACCCGTTCCGGCGCGAAGGGGCCGTCCGGGGTCGCGCGCTCCGGCTCGGCGGAGCCGAAGCCGCCGTCCGGCGCCCACTGCATAGGCGTGCGAACCGCCATGCGGCCCTCCTGGGCGAGGTCCTCCCCCATGCCGATCTCCTCGCCGTAGAAGATCACCGGCGTGCCCGGCAGCGAGAACAGCAGGCTGTAGGCCAGCTTGACCCTGCGCAGGTCGCCCCCGACCATGCCCGGCAGCCGCCGCCGCAGACCGCGGCCGAAGATCTGCATCTCCTTGTCGGGGCCGAACGCCGCGAAGATCTCCTGGCGCTCCTCCTCGGTGAGCTTGTCGAGGGTCAGCTCGTCGTGGTTGCGCAGGAACATGGCCCACTGACAGTCCTTCGGCGGGTTCGGGCGCTCGCGCAGGGCGGCGGCGAGCGGCCGGGCGTCGCCGCGGGCCATCGACAGCCAGGCCTGCTGCATGCCCACGAAGTCGAAGCACACGGTGACCTGGTCGCCGAGCCCCTCGCCGAAATAGCTCATCAGGTCCTCGTACGGGAGGTTGACCTCGCCGAGCAGGATCGAACCGCCCTGGCGGCGGTTCATGAACGCGCGCAGGTCCGCCAGGAAGTCGTGCGGGTTCGCCAGCTCCGGGTCGACGTTCTCGATGAGGTACGGCACCGCGTCCACCCTGAACCCCGACAACCCCAGCTCCATCCAGAAGCCGAGCACCCGCATGATCTCGTCCCGAACGGCGGGGTTCGCGATGTTGAGGTCCGGCTGGTGCCGGTAGAAGGTGTGCAGGTAGTACTGTCCCGAGCCCTCGTCGTACTCCCAGACGCTGTCCTCCTTGTCGGGGAAGACGATCTGCCCGGGGTCGTCCGGCTCGGGGGTGTCGGACCAGACGTACCAGTCGCGCAGGGGCGAGTCCCGGCCCGAGCGCGACTCCTTGAACCAGGGGTGCTGGTCGGAGGTGTGGTTGACGACCAGGTCGGCGATCACGCGCAGCCCCCGGTCGTGGGCGGTGCGCATGAACTCCACGAAGTCGCCCAGCGTGCCCAGCCGCGGGTCCACGCGGTAGAAGTCGGTGATGTCGTACCCGTCATCCCTGTTGGGGGTGGGGAAGAACGGCATGAGCCAGAGGCAGGCCACGCCCAGACCGGCGAGATAGTCGATCCGCTGCGTCAGCCCGCGGAAGTCGCCCACGCCGTCGCCGTTGCCGTCCCTGAACGTCTCGACGTCGAGGCAGTAGACCACGGCGTTCTTCCACCACAGGTCCGAGGTGTACGTCAGTCGCATCCGTGCCCGCTACCCCCGGCGGGCACGCTGTCACGACAACGCGCGGATCGCGTCCTCGATCATGTCCCAGAAGCGCCCGGCGTCGATCCCGGTGCCGACGCTGGCGTTGGGCGCGCGTCCCAGCGTGTTCAGCAGGTCGACGCTGGTCGCGCCCGCCGTCTCCGTGCCGTGCAGCTCGATGTCGAGCCTGGTGCGCGCCGTGGTCACCACGCCGGGCGCGGCGACCAGCGCCACCGCCACCGGGTCGTGCAGCGGGGCGTCGGGCATGCCCTGGTCGGTTTCGTACGTCGAGTTGAAGAAGTTGAGCAGTTCCACGCCGAACGCAGCCGTGCTGTTGCCGATGGCGTCGACGCGGGCGAGCACGTCGTGGGTGACGAGGGCCTGGTGGGTGACGTTGAGCCCGATCATGGTGAACGGCGGGCCCGCATCGAGCACGATGGCCGCGGCCTCGGGGTCCACCCAGGAGTTGAACTCGGCGTACGGCGTCACGTTGCCCCTGCCCGTCGACCCGCCCATCCAGACGATCTCGCGTACGCGGGAGAGCCTGTCCGGGTAGGTGCGGGCGAACAGCGCGATGTTCGTCAGCGGGCCGGTCGCGACGATCGTCACCTGCTGGTCCGCTGTGTCGAGCGTGTCCCTGATGAGGTCGATCGCGCCGCGCGGATCCGCCGCCACGGACGGCACGGGCAGTTCGGGCCCGCCGAGCGCGTTCTCCCCGTGGATGGAGCCGGCCGTCGACAACCGGCGTATGAGGGGTCCGGCGGCGCCGGGCGAGATGGGCACCCCGGCGATCCCGGCGACGTGGGCCGCGACCCTGGCGTTGTACGTGGTCTGGTCGAGCCGCCCGTTGCCGCCTACGGTGGTGATGGCACGCAGGTCGATCTCCGGGTGCCCGGCGGCCAGCCAGATCGCGAAGACGTCGTCGTGCCCCGGATCGCAGTCCAGAATCACCGGTGTCGGCACGAAAATCCCCCTCTTATACGCCTTTATGGTCATGCTACAAGCACCACGCCGACCGTCTCGTGGAGCCGGAACATGGCCGGGGAGCCCGTCGGCGACACCTGGTACCCCGTCGAGAAAGAACGTGCACTGGTCAGGCTCTGACGGCCTGCCTGGCCCTGAGGGCGATCTCCAGCTCGAAGCGGATGTCGGGGTCGGCGAGCTGGTCGCCATAGAGCTCTTCGAGCTGGCGCAGCCGGTAGCGCACGGTCTGCGGGTGCACGTGCAGCCGGGCGGCCACCTCGCCGGCGCCCCTGCCGTGCCGCAACCAGGCCAGCAGGGTTTCCGCCAGCCGGTCCTGCTGGGTGGGCCGCAGGTGGGTCAGGGGCGCCAGCCGCACCTCGGCCAGCGCGCTGACGAGTTCCTCGTCCTTGAAGACCACCAGCGTGGCCATGTGGTCGGCGCACCGTACGAGCCCGTCCGGCAGGACGCCGCGGCGCGACAGGTCGAGCGCCTCCCTGGCCCACCGCAGCGACGTCGCGGCGGCCGTCAGGGGCACGGCGGGCCCGATGGCGGCCCGGCGCCCGCGCAGTGCCTGGTCGAGCATCCTGGCCTGACCGGGGCCGTTGGGGTCGGGCGCCAGCAGGCACGGCTGCGGCCGATCCATGGCGCTGAGCACGTCGGAGGGGAACGCGAGTGCGGAGCAGGGCCCGAGCCCGTCGTCGAGCGCCACGCAGGCCACCGTCCTGGGCAGCCGCCACCCCGCGGCTCTGGCCAGGTCGGCGATGGCCTCGGCGCTGGCGGGCGGGCTGCTGAGCAGGAGGTCGAGCAGGCGGGTGCGGCGGCGCTCGGTCTCGCCGGCGGCGTGCGCCCTGGCCTCGGCGAAGCCCTCGGCCGCCGCGTCGGCGAGCTGGTCGAGGTGGACGAAGATGGCCTCGCCCAGGTCGTACAGGTTCTGCGGGGACAACCCGCACGGGCCGGCGAGCTCCGTCAGCCGCCGCCAGCCCACTCTGGCGCCGAGCCGCATCGCCGCCTGCAGCGGCTCCAGGTTGCGGCCCTCGGCCGCCTCGCCCCTGCCGATCATGCGGAACGGCTCGCGGTCCCACGGGGCGTCAGGGTCCTCGACGCGGTCGAGGAAACCCTCGACCGCCTGCTCGACCGCGATCCTGATGACTTTGATGTAGAGCTCGTCCGACGGCCTGGCGTATTCGGGGATACGGGTCTGGATCTCCTCGATCACCTCGTCGGAGACCCGCCCGATCCCCGGCCTGAGGGCTTTCGCGACGTCCGCGGTGGTACGGCTTTCGCTGCTGTCACTCTTGATGACCATGGTCCCTCCTGCCCCCCATTGTGACCCAGGCGACAAGAGTTGTGTAGCAAGAGCTTGTTTGTTATCACTTCCGGAGGAAGGCGCCGAACTCCTCCACGTCGATCAGGCCGTCGCCGTCCTTGTCGAGCTGCCGCACACCGGCCTGCGCGGCCTCCAGCGTCACCGGCCGGCCGAGCACCTCCATCAGCCGTACGAGCTCGGCCGCGGAGATCTTGCCGTCCTTGTCGGCGTCGATCAGTTCGAAGGTGGTCGCGTAGTCGCTCATGGGTCGCCCTTCTGCCGGGATCCGCTGTCGCGTCAGACCTTAGTAGCGACTTGTCGTAGTGCGTCGATGAATGCCACGACTTGCGGTCTCCTGTCGCCTTCTCGCCACGCGATGGCGAGTTCGCCTGGAGGCAGCCCCGTGACCGGCCGGTAGGCCAGCCCCGGCCTGCTGTAGAGCTCGGCGTTGCCTCGGCCACGAGCACCACGCCGAGCCCGCTCGTCACGGCCTCGAACACCTCCTCGGCCGTGTAGGCGGTGACCCCTATGACCGGCTCGTCGTCGCGCGCGTCGAGCCCGAGCCAGAAGTCGCGCAGCGGTCCCGCCACCGCGGGCAGCGCGATGAACGGCTCGTCGCGCAGGGCCGGAAACGGCACCTCCACCAGCCCGGCGAGCCGATGATCGGCCGGCATGGACACCCCACGCCTTTCCGTGGCCACCACGTACGTCCGCACCCCCGGCGGCACCGGCAGCCAGATGAACGCCACGTCGGAGCTCCCGTCGGCCAGGCCGCCGCTGGGGTCGCCCCATCCGACCAGCCGCAGCGAGACCTCCCAGCCCGGCAGCCGCTCGCGGAAGCGGCGCAGGGCCGCCTGCTGCAGCCCTCTGCCCACGGCTGTCTGCATGCCGACCACCAGCGTCCCCGCCCGCGCCGCGGCGCGCGCCTCCTCCATGCCGGCGGCCCACCGTCCGAGCAGGTCGCGGGCGACCGGCAGCAGCGCCTCGCCCTGTCCGGTCAGCGCCATCCCGCTGGGCACCCGCTCGAACAACCCGAACCCGAGCTGCCGCTCCAGCACTCTGATCTGCTTGGACAGGGCGGGCTGCTACGCCTTCAACGAGCTCCGGGCGAACGCCGAGCCCCGCCTGGTACGCCGCTACGCCGAGCGCAGCCTGCGCAACCTCGGCACGGACGTGATCGACCTCTACTACGCGCACTACCCCGACCCCGGCGTGCCGATCGAGGAGACCGTCGGCGCGATGGCCGGCCTGGTGCGCGACGGGCTGATCAGGCATGTCGGACTGTCCAACGTGACGGCCGCCCAACTGCGTGCCGCGCACGCCGTCCACCCGGTCGCGGCCGTGCAGAACGAGTGGTCGATGTGGCGGCACGTGGACCCGGACCTCCTGGCCACCACACGTGAGCTCGGCGTGGGCATCGTGGCGTGGAGCCCCCTCGGCAGCGGCTTCCTGACGGGCACGGTCCAGTCGCTCGGCGAGGGCGACTTCCGCCACAACGCCCCGCGCTTCGACGCGGGCAACCTGGCGAGCAACAACGACCGCTGCACCCCGATCAGGGCCATGGCCGCGCAGCTCGGCATCACCCCCGCCCAGCTGGCCCTGGCCTGGCTGCTGCACCAGGACGAGCACGTGGTGACCATCCCGGGCAGTCGCACCCCCTCCCACATCGAGGAGAACCTGGCGGCGGCCGACCTCACCCTGCACCCGGACACGCTCGACGCGATCGGCAAGGCGCTGGCCGCGTTCGAGGTGTCCGGCGGGACCCTCCTCTAGTCAGAGGAGCTCGGGCCTGCCACGCACGCCGGCCGCCACCCAGACCGTGGCCAGGCAGGCGTACAGGCTGAGCAGCGCCACGCCCACCACGGCGAAGACCGCCGACACGACGATGGCCACGGCGAGCAGGACCGCCCAGGCGTAGAGGATCAGGCGGCGGCGCTCCGAACCGGTGTGCGCGGCCTCCTGCGCGGGGGTGACCAGGGCCATGACTCCGGCGCCCGCCGTGCCGAGCGGCTCGCTGCCGAACCCGATCCCGAGGCCCAGCCCTACCGCGCCCACGGCCACCAGGCCGCAGCAGAGCACCGCCATACGGGACTCGACGGCCTCGAAGAGCAGCTGGGTGGTCCTTCCGCGGGCCAGCCGCAGCGTCGTGACCGCCTCGGCCACCCAGGCCGCCCAGTGCAGCAGCGCCACGACGACGAAGACCAGGATGACCGGCGGGATCGCGGGCAGCAGGAACAGCAGCCGCCACCCGCCACGGAACCTGCCGCGCACCTTCGACAGCCACCGGTACAGGGGGTTGCGCTGCTTCAGCGCCGTCACCAGCAGGTCCCGGGCCTGGCCGTAGCCGGGATCCAGGCGCAGCACCTCGCGGAAGGCCTGCGCGGCCTGCCGGGGGTCGCCGAAGGCCAGCTCCGCGCGGCCGTAGGCGAGGTGCGCGGTGGCGCTCTCCGGATCCAGCCGTACGGCGTCCGCGGCGGCGGCCCTGGCCTGCTGCGCGTCCTCGAGCACGGTGCAGGCCACCGCCAGCAGGCTCGCCAGGTCGCAGTCCTCCGGGTCGATGGCCAGGCCGCGCCGCGCCGCCTCGGCCGCCTCGCGCCACTGACCGGCCAGCAGGTGGGTCCGGGCGAGCTGCTCCCAGATCGGCGGGTGCTCGGGATTGAGCCGCAGCGCGGTGGTGGCGGCGGCCAGCGCGGCGGCGGGGCGGCGGGCGCGGTGGTGCACCTGCGCGGCCACGTAGTGGGTGGACCAGTGGTCGGGCGCGAGGCGTACCGCCTCGTCGGACTCCTCGACGGCCTCGGCCGCGTTGCCCTGCAGCACCAGGGCGAGGGCCAGAAAGGCGTGCGCGGTGGCGTACTGCGGTTGCTGTGCGAGCACGCCGCGGAGCTCGCGCTCGGCGTCGGCGGGCCTGCGCAGCTGGAGCAGCGTCCGCGCCCGGTCCAGAGGGTCGTCCGCGGTCGTCACCGTTTGCCTTTGACCCAGGGCAGCAGCTCGTCCCACGCGCCGGAGTCGTTGGCGTGCATCACGTAGTTGCGCGCCGTGGCCATCCACTCGTGCACCGCCGTGGGGCGGATGGTCCGCGCGGCGGCCAGCAGGTCCTGCGTGGACAGCGGGATGGGACGGCCGGCGCTGATCGACTGCTGCAGCTTGGCCTCCACCGCCCGGTCGACCAGCCCTTTGAGGTCGGCGCCCACGAAGTGGTCGGTGACCTTGGCGACCGCGTCGTAGTCCATCTCGGCCAGGGGCTTGTCGCGGCACAGGATGCGCAGGATGGCCGCGCGGGCCGTGGCGTCCGGCGGCGGTACGAGCACGGGCTGGTCGAAGCGGCCCGGTCGGCGGAAGGCCGCGTCCACGTACCAGGGGGCGTTCGTGGCCGCCAGGACGAGGACGCCCTCGTTGGCGTGCTCGTCCACGCCGTCGAGCTCGGCCAGGAACTGGTTGACCAGCTGGCGCGTGTGCGCCTGGCGCATGTCGGAGCGGCGGGCGGCCAGCGCGTCGACTTCGTCGAAGAAGAGCACGCACGGCCGGTGGCGGCGGGCCAGGTCGAACGTGGCCCGCAGGTTGCGCTCGCTGGAGCCGATGTACATGTCGAGGATGTCGGCCAGGCCCACGTTGACGAACGACGCGCCGAGCTCCCCTGCGGCGGCCCTGGCGAGGTGGGTCTTGCCCGCTCCGGGAGGGCCGTAGAGCAGCACGCCGCCGCCCGCGCGCTTGCCGAACGCGGCGAACATCTCCGGCTGCTGGAGCGGGAGCAGCAGCTTGAGCCGCAGTGCCTCCTTGACCGCGTCCATGCCCGCCACGTCGGCGAACGTCACCTTGGAGTGCTCCACCTCGGCGGTGGCCCGGTCCACGGGGCCGGGCGCGTGG
>NZ_JAAAHR010000190.1:0-17864 GCF_009908215.1 Nonomuraea sp. K271
ATGTCGTCATGCTCGACGGCTCCGACCAGCCCGTGCGTGGCGGTCGCCACCGCCGCCAGCCGGGCCAGGGCGCCCTCCAGGGCCGTGACGTCGCCGGGGGTGGCGCCCTTCTGCGGTCCGTAGACGGCGGCGGCGCCGTGCGGGCCGAGGAGCGGGTTGTCCACGTCGCTCGCCACCACGAACCGCACCCCTGACACGTCGAGGAATCCGGACAGGTCGATGCGGGCGAGATCTTTCAGCGCGGCCCCGCCCCGGGGGAGGTCGTCGCCGGAGGCGTCGAGCAGGCGTGCGCCGAGCGCCTGGACCATGCCGGCTCCCCCGTCGGTGCACGCGCTGCCGCCCAGCCCCAGGACGATCCGCGTGGCGCCGCGGCGTACGGCGTCGGCGATCAGCTCGCCCGTGCCGTAGCTGGTGGCGGTCAACGGCTCGCGCCCGCCGGGCAGCCGGCGCAGCCCGGACGCCTCCGCCAGCTCGACCACGGCCGTGCCGGCGTCCTGCCAGGCGTAGGAGGCGGGGACCCGCTCACCGGTGGGGCCGGTCACCTCGATCGTGATCCGCGTGAAGCCGCCGGCCACGGCCGCGTCGACGGTGCCGTCACCGCCGTCGGCGACCGGCAGTTCCACCGCGGGAACGCCGAGCCCGGCCGACACGCGGGAGGCCACCTCCGCCGCCGTCAGCGACCCCTTGAACTTGTCCGGAGCGACCAGAACAGGCTGAACCACAACGAACTCCCACATGATGGTGAACAATGTCCGGACACGCCTTCCTGCCCGGTGCGAGCCGGCGGGAAGGCGTGACTCATCATCATCACATCCGGGCGATCGGCAGGCGACGGCCGGTCCGCCCCACGGCTCACCCCTCGGGTCGCTTGCCGCGTACGTGCCGCGTCGCGCGCACGCCGCGTTCCCCGGCCAGCCGCACCAGCCGCTCGCGGGCGGCGGCGCCCGCGCGCCCGGCCGCGTCCTGGGAGACGGTCCTCAGCTCGCCGCCGGCCACCACGGTCCGCCCGCCCACCAGGACGAGGGCAGGCGGTGGCGCTGGCCCGAAGACCAGCGCGCACACGGGGTCGGGGACCGCGGCGGCGAACGGCCCGGCCACCGGCCACAGGACGACGTCGGCCAGCTTGCCCGGCTCCAGCGAGCCGAGCTCGTCCGCGCGGCCCAGGTTGCGGGCGCCGCCCAGGGTGGCCAGCTCCAGGGCCTGGCGGGCCGTGAGCGCCCGCGGGCCGTGCCTGGCCCGCTGGAACAGCAGCGCCTGGCGCATCTCCCCCGACAGCGGGGTCAGCTCGGAGGAGGCGCTGCCGTCCACGCCGAGCCCCACGTTCACACCGCGGCGCAACATCTCCGACACGCGGGCGATGCCCGCCCCCAGCCGCCCGTTGGAGGAGGGGCAGTGGGCCGAGCCGGTGCCGGTGGCGGCGAGCTTGCCGATGTCGGCGTCGCTCAGGTGCACGGTGTGCGCGAACCACACGTCCGGCCCGAGCCAGCCCAGCCTCTCCATGTAGTCGACGGGCCGCGCGCCGAACTGCTCCAGGCAGTGCTCGTCCTCGTCCAGGGTCTCGGCGATGTGGGTGTGCAGGCGCACGCCCTTGGACCTGGCCAGGGCCGCGGACTCGGTCATCAGCCCGGCGCTGGCCGAGAACGGCGAGCACGGCCCGACCGCGACCCGCAGCATGGAGGAGAAGGACGGGTCGTGATAGGCGTCGACGGCCTCGGCCGTGGCGGTCAGGACCTCGTCCAGCTCCTCGACCACGACGTCCGGCGGCAGCCCGCCCTTCGACTCGCCCAGGTCCATGGAGCCGCGCGCCGGGTGGAACCTGACGCCGATCTCGCGCGCGGCCTCGACCCCGGCCGCGAACAGGTCGCCCCGGCCCTTGGGGAACACGTAGTGGTGGTCGCTGGAGGTGGTGCACCCCGACAGCGCCAGCCAGCCCAGCCCGGCCGACGCGGCCCCCTTGACCACCTCGGCGTCCATGGCGGCCCACACCGGGTAGAGCGACACCAGCCACTCGAACAAGGTCGCGTCCTGCGCGAGCCCTTGCGAGGCCCACTGGTAGAGGTGGTGGTGGGTGTTGACCAGGCCGGGCGTGGCCAGGCAGCCGGAGCCGTCGATCCGGGTCGCGCCCCGCGCGCCGGGCGCGGGCCCGGCACCCAGCTCGGCGATCCGGTCTCCCTCGATCCTGATGTGCCCGGAGGGGATCTCGGGGCCGGTGACCGGCGCGATGTGCACGTTCTCGATCACGATGACGGGCCCGGACGGCGTGCGCGACTCGCTCATGTGGCCGCCTTCCGCCGCGCGGCCAGCCGTACCGCGTCGAGGATCTTCTCGTAGCCCGTGCAGCGGCAGAGGTTTCCCGCCAGGGCCTCCCTGATCTCCGCGTCCGAGGGCCGCTCGACGCGCGCGATCAGGTCGTGCGCCTGCACGATCAGTCCCGGCGTGCAGAAGCCGCACTGCACGGCGCCGCACTCGGCGAACGCCTCCTGCACCGGGTCGAGCCGGTCCCCCTCGGCCAGCCCCTCGACGGTGCGCACCTGCCGCCCTTCGGCCTGCCCGGCGGCGACCAGGCAGGAGCAGACCGGCACGTCGTCGAGATAGACCGTGCACGAGCCGCACTCGCCCTGCTCGCAGGCGTTCTTGGAGCCGGGCAGTCCGAGCCGCTCACGCAGCACGTACAGCAGGCTCTCTCCTTCCCACACGTTGTCGGCGCTCTCCTCGCGGCCGTTGACGGTGAAGGTGACGCGCATCAGGCGGCCCTCCTTCCCAGATGGTCGTTCCAGGCCCACGCGAGTGTGCGGCGGGCCATCACACCGATGGCGTGCACGCGGTAGGCGGCGCTGCCCCGGACGTCGTCGATCGGCGCGGCGGCGGCCGCGCACAGCTCGCCGAACCTCCTGAGCAGCGCCGGGTCGAGCGGCGCCTCCCAGTCGAGCTCCCGCGCCAGCAGGTCCTCGGCCTCGTACGCCCGCCGCGGGGTCGGCGCCGCCGACCCGAGCCCCGTGCCGACCCGCTGCTCCTCCGGGCGCAGCACGATCGCGAACGAGCACACCGCGATCACCATGGCGTTGCGCGTGCCGACCTTGGAGAAGTACTGAGGCCCCGTGGCAGGCCTGACGTGCGCGGCTCTGATGAGCTCGTCCGGTTCCAGCGCGCTGCGCTTGACGCCCAGGTAGAACTCGGTGGCGGGAATCATCCTGACGCCCCGCTCCCGCGACTCCACCTCGATCACCGCGTCCGCGGCGAGCAGCGGCGGATGGCAGTCGCCGGCGGGGGAGGCCGCGCCGAGGTTGCCGCCGACCGATCCGCGGTTGCGGATCTGCGGCGAGCCTACCGTGCGCGAGGCCTGGGCGAGCCCCGGCAGTGTGCCGCCCAGCTCCTCGATGACCGTCGTGTACGGCACGCCGGCCCCCACCCGGCAGGCGCCGCCCTCCATGCCCCACGCGCGCAGCTCGGCCACACGACCGAGGTCGAGCAGCGCGGCGGGCCTGCGCACGTCGAAGTTGAGCTCCACCATCACGTCGGTGCCGCCCTGGATGGGCACCGCGTCGGGCCGGTCCGCCTTGGCGGCCAGCGCCTCCTCCCACGTCGTGGGGCGCAAGAAGTCCATCGTCTACTCCCAGGCGAATCCGGCGTCGGGCGCGTCCTCACGCAGCACACTGCCCTCGATCAGCCCGTACGGGCGGTCGGCGGCGAAGAAGACCTCGTTGTCGTTGGCGAGGCCGAAGGGCGACAGGTCGACGGCGAAGTGGTGCTTGTTCGGCAGGGTGAGCCTGACCTCGCAGATCTCCTCGCAGGTGGCCAGAGCCCGCTCGCCCATGGCGTACAGGGTCTGCTGCAGAGAGCGGCTGTGCGTACCGGTGAACGCCTCCACCAGGCAGCGCCGTACCCGCTCGTACGACGAGCCGTAGGAGGAGGTGCCGCCCGTGTGCCGCCACCGGGCCTCGACGGCGGTGGCGAGGACCCGGTCGGCGGCGGGCGGCAGCGTGGTGTACTCGTCGACGGCGTAGCCGTGGAACTCCGATCCCGTCGAGTTGAGCAGCACCAGGTCCTTGAGCCCGGACACCACGCTGGCGCGGCCGTCGCGGTCGCGGTGGACGACGCACGTGCGCACCTCGCCGCCCTCCCGCGCGAACGAGTGCGGCCCTTCGCGGCGCCAGGCGTACTCCTCGATCTCCACCCTGGCGTGGTGGATCGACGGTTGCGAGCGGGCGAAGTGCCCGGCCAGCAGGAGGGCGAACTCCTCGATCTGGCCGATCCCGTGTCTCCCGGCGAACGCGTACACCGTGTTCTTCTGCGTGTCGGTCGGCAGCACGGCGGCGTTGTCGCCGGTCAGGTGGACGGCCTCCATGTCGCCCGACAGGGACGTGCTGACGTTGACGTCCCTGATGTGGTGCACGGGGCCGTCCTTGACGACGTGGACGAGCCTCGTCTGCGCCTTGCCGTAGCGGTTGGGACCGAGCTTGACGGCCATCTAGCTCCCTCGGTAGGTGGAGTAGGCGTACGGGCTGAGCAGCAGGGGCACGTGGTGGTGCCGGGCGGGGTCGGTCACGGTGAAGGCGATGACGACCTCGGGGTAGAACGTCTCGGGCAGGTAGCCGCCGGTGTCGAAGACGACCCGGTGCACCCCGGCGCCCGGCTCCCATCCGCTGATCCGGCCGTCGGCGTCGGTCCGCCCCTCGGCCAGGACCCTTCCTCCGTGCTCCAGGCGTACGCGCAGGCCCTCGGCGGGCAGCCCGGTGACCGCGTTCAGCACGTGCGTGGAGAAGCTCATCGCCCCTCCCTTATCAGCTTGGCCAGCCGCAGCCGCGTGATCGCGGCCAGCTCGGCGCGGACGACGTCGCGCTCGCTCTCCTCGTCGTTGCGCAGCCGGGAGGTGAGCCTGGCCAGCAGCTCGGCGCCGCTGAGGCCGGTGGCGCAAACGAGGTAGACGTGCCCGAAACGTTCCTCGTAGGCCCGGTTGCCCTCGGCCAGGGCCGCACGCGACGCGTCGTCGACCCCCGACTGCTCCTGCCGCGACCAGGCCGCCTCCGTACCGGTCGCGTCCGGCCGCTCGCCGATCCTCGGGTGCGCGCCGAGCGCCTCCAGCACGCCGGGCCACTCCAGCTCCCGCACGGCCGCGTCCGCGGCGTCGAGCAGCGCGCCGAGCTCACGGTACGGCCGCCGCCCGGCGACCTCGGCGGCGAAGGCGCGGCAGGCGCAGCAGGCGAGCAGGTCGCGCTCGGCCTCGTCGTGTGGCCGGGTGTTGAAGGCGTCGAGCGCGCTGAGCGTGTCGGACATGTCTGCAGTACACACATGCGCTACGTGCCCGGTCCATCCGTGAGAACTCCGAACCGGCCGCCCCGATGGCCGCGACTTTTGTGTCATGCTCCAAGCCCGGTCCCGCGTCAGATCGTGATCACGGTCTTGCCTCTGGCGTGACTCGCGGCGATGTCGCCCAGCACGGCCGGCGCCCGCTCCAGGGGCACCAGCGACTCGATGCGCACGCGCAGCTCGCCGCCGTCGATCAGCTCGGCCAGGCGGGTCAGGACGTCAGGGGCGACCCGGTTGATCACGTTGACGCCGCGCAGCCCTCTCCTGGCCAGGGCGTCGGGGTCGAGCGCGTGGACGACGCTGCAGATCACGCCGCCGGGGCGCAGCACTCCCACCATGGCGTCGACCTCGCCGGACGGGGTGACCAGGTCGAACACCGCGTCCACGCCGTCCGGCCAGACGGCCCGCACCTGCCCGGGCACGTCCCCCTTGGTGTGGTCGACCGTCTCGTTGGCGCCCAGCTCCCGCATGAGCTCCTCCGCGTCGGGCGCGGCGGTGGCGATGACGTACGCGCGGCGCAGGGCGGCGAGCTGCGTGGCCGCCTGCCCCACACCTCCCGTGGCGCCGACGATCAGCACAGTCTGCCCCTCGGCCAGGCCGGCGGCGTCGAGCAGGGCGCACGCGGTCGCGCAGGCCGTGGGCACGGCCGCGGCCTGCTCGGGCAGCAGGCCCTTGGGCGTGCGGGCGACGGGCCCGTCCTGGGCCACCACGGCGTACTCGGCATAACTGCCGAGCCCGCGGGCGGGGTCGGCGAAGCGGCCGTAGACCTCGTCGCCGGGCCGGTACGCGGTGACCTCCGCCCCCACGGCCTCCACGACGCCGGCGCCGTCCTGCCCCATGACGAGCGGGAATCTGGGCTGCAGTCCTTTCATGGCGCCGCTCGCGATCTTCGTGTCGATCGGGTTGTAGGCCGCGGCCCGCAGGCGTACGAGCAGCTCGCCCGGTCCTGGCGCGGGCTCCGGCAGCTCGACGAGCTCCGGCCGGGCTCCGAAGGCGGAAATGGCTATGGCGCGCATGGGCTCTCCCCCGTCTGGCCTGCGTTGGCGAACGAAGGAGGCGTTACCCGTCCGCGTACCCGCCAAAGGGACCAGGCCGTGCTCTTGGAGCAAGCTTTGTGCGCGGCCGGGGATCTTCCAGGTGGCGGGCGGTGTCGCGCGGGATGTGTCCGCCGCTGCGCCTACACTGGCGGTCATCATGACCCTGAAATCCCTGATCGGCGGACACGTGTCCGTGGCGGGCGGCCTCGCGACGGGCGGCCTGAAATACATGGCGGAGATCGGCGCCGAGATGATCCAGGTGTTCGTCACCAACCCGCGCGGGTGGGCGCTCACCGAAGGCAGACCCGACCAGGACGCCCAGCTGGCCGAGTCGGGCATCGACACGTTCGTCCACGTGCCCTATCTCGCCAACTTCGGCTCGCCCAGCCCCGAGACGCTGGCCAACTCCATCGCGATCGTGCGCCACACGCTGCGCCGCGGGGTGGCGACCGGCGCCAAGGGGGTGGTGGTGCACACGGGTTCGGCCGTGACGCAGTCCCGCGACGACGCGCTGCGCCAGACCCGCGAGAACCTCCTGCCGCTGCTCGACGAGATCCCCGACGGCGGGCCCGACCTCCTGTTCGAGCCGATGGCGGGCCAGGGCGCCATGTTGTGCGCCACGGTCCAGGACATCGAGCCCTACTTCGCGGCTCTCGACTGGCATCCGCGGGCCGGTGTCTGCCTCGACACGTGCCACGCCTTCGCCGCCGGTCACGACTTGGCGGCCGAGGGCGGGGTGCGCGAGACGTTCGACGCCCTGCACGCGATCGCCCCCGGGCGGCTCAAGCTGATTCACGCCAACGACTCGAAGGACGCCTGCGGCGCCAAGAAGGACCGCCACGAGAACATCGGGGCCGGCCTCATCGGCGAGCGGCCGTTCGCGGAGATGATGCGGCACCCGGCGGTCGCGGGCGTGCCGATCTGCATCGAGACGCCGGGCAAGGCGCCCAGGCACGCCGAGGACATCGCCCTGCTGAAGCGGCTGCGCGACGGCTGAGCGACGGCTGAGCGACGCGCGGGCCCCTGCGGCGGACGGCGTGCGCCAGAGCGGGCGAAAACCGTAACCGGGCCGCAGACCGTGATAGGGACGCCCGCTCGCGGGATCCGGCGCCCCCGTGGCCCGGATCGCGGGGCCGGCTCTCACGGCCTCAGCGGGCGCCCCCTCACAGAACGGCGTGGCGGGCCCTACCCCCCGGTCAGGGCCCGGCCGCCGCGGCGACCTGCGGTCGCCGGTGATTCCGGCGCATCAGATCTGCTGTGAGCCTTGCGGCTCGTCCCTGATGCGCCGGGGTGGCTATCCGATGCCGAAACACTACGGTCGCGATCTTGCGGGCGAAACCCCGTTAACGGACAGCTCGTCGAACGGTCTGTAGTCATCGCCATACGGAGAGTGCTAATGCGATGAGCGGTCGCCGTGCTGCGACGAGCGGCAGTCTGGGGGGCCCGCGCCCGGCTCGGGCACATGCATCGTGGCCATCATCCGACCCACCCCGCTCGGTACCCGACCCGGCGTGACCAGGGAAATCATGACCATGGCGGCGAACGCCACCGGCACCGCCACCAGCGCGGGATAGGACGCCGGCTCCCCCGCCCGCACGCCCGCCTGCTCGCTCAGCACGAGCGTGGCGGTCACGCCACCCCCCAGCGCGAACCCCGCCGCCACCCCGGCGTCCGTCAACCGCCGCCACCAGATGCCGAGCACGAGCATCGGGCAGAACGTGGCGGCGGACAGCGTCAAGCCGACCACGACCAGCGCCACCGACTCCCGCGGCGTGCTGGCCGCGGTCAGGGCGAGCGCCGCCAGCAGCACCAGGGTCACGGCGGCACGGAAGGACCGCGCGCCGGCCGGAGGCACGCACGCCGACACCGCGCCGCCGACGGCCACCAGCACGCCCACCATGGTCGCGAGCAGCGCCGCGAACGCCCCGGCGGCCAGCAC
Organism: Nonomuraea sp. K271; assembly: GCF_009908215.1. Taxonomy (NCBI): domain Bacteria; kingdom Bacillati; phylum Actinomycetota; class Actinomycetes; order Streptosporangiales; family Streptosporangiaceae; genus Nonomuraea; species Nonomuraea sp. K271. Next base: position 8,284 of record NZ_JAAAHR010000190.1, read on the forward strand.
GCCGGTGAGCACCTCCCCGGCGGCCCCCGGCAGCATCCTGGCGGGCAGCAGGAGCACGATCTCGTCCGCCGCCGCGTCACGCGCGTGCCGATGCCCCAGCACGCCGTACAACGGCGGCACGAGGGAGAACACCGCCAGCATCACCTGGGCCGCGACGATCGACCGCCTCGCTCCACGGGCGTCCCTGTTGGTGTAGACGCGGACGATGACGTGCGGCAGCCCCATCGTGCCGAGCGCGCACGCCAGCAGCACGGCCAGCACCCCGGGCAGCGACGGGTCGCCGGCCCCCGCCAGCCCGGCGACGCCGACCCGGTAGGAGCCCTCGAACAGGGCGACCGGCCGGGCGCCCGACATCCACCAGCAGATGGCGCCGACGCCGAGGAAGACGACCAGCTTCAGCCAGAACTGCGAGGCCTGCAGGCTCGTCACGCTCCCCAGCCCTCCCGCGACCGCCACGCCCAGCGTCGCAGCGCCCACGGCCGCCCACCCCAGCCACGGCGGCAGCCCGGTCAGCAGCCGCACCACGATCCCGGCGGCGTGCAGCTGCGCGACCATGAACGACAGCCCGATCACCAGGAGAAAACAGGTGGTGAACGGGCGCAGCCGGGCCGAGCGCAGCCGCCACCCGGCGAAGTCGGGCAGCGTGTACGTCCCCGAGCGCCGCAGTGGTGCCACGACCAGGGCCAGGATGACGACGAACCCGGCGGCGGCCCCGACGGGATACCACAACATCGGCCCGCCGTGGGTGGCGATGAGCCCGGCGGTGCCCAGGCAGGCCGCGGCCGAGGTGACCTCGGAGGAGATCGCGGCGCCGTTCCACCAGGGCGACACCTCCCTGGCCGCCACGTGGAAGTCGGCGAGCCCGCTGGAGCGGCGCGGCCGCGCGGCGCCCACCATCACGCCCAGCACGACGACGAAGGCGATCCCGGTGAGCACCGCGACGGTCATTTCTCCAGCCGCTCCGCCCGCCTCAGCTGCACCACGGCCAGCCCCACCCAGGCGGCCTGGGCGGCCAGCGACAGCGCCACCCAGACCTCGGGCGCGGGCACCCACATGGCGATGACGGGCACCCCCGTCAGCACTGCGGCGACGGCGGCCACGGTCAGCATGGCCTGCCGTAACTGGCGCCTGACGATGGCCGGCACGTCGGGCGGGACCTGCCGGCCGTCGGTCTCGGCCCGCCGCCGGCCGCGCCCGAGGGCGACGGGCCGGCGCGGCACCACGACGCGGCGCTCCGCCGTCACCGGACCGTTCCCCGGCCGGCCGTCACGAGATCACGCCTCTGTGCTGGCGTACGAGCTGCTCGCGGACCTGGCGGCTGTGCCGCCTGCTGACCTGCAGCGTCTCGGTGCCGACGGTCAGCGACACCCGCCCGCCCTCGAACCTGAGCTCGGTGACGTGCTTGGCCGACACCAGCGTGCTGCGGTGGATGCGGATGAACCCGGACTCCGACCAGCGTCGTTCGAGCGCGGCCAGCGACATGCGCACCAGGTAGCTGCCGTCGACGGTGTGCAGGCGCACGTAGTCGCCCTTGGCCTCGGCGAACCAGACGGCCTGCTGCGGCACGAAGCGGGTGCGGCCGCCCAGCTCGACCGGGATCACGTCGTCGTGGCCGGGCTCGACGGCGGGCGAGGCGGCGGCCTCCAGCCTGCGCACCGCCTCGGCCAGCCGCTCGGCCCTGACCGGCTTGAGCAGGTAGTCGACCGCTTCCAGCTCGAATGCCTGCACCGCGCACTCCTCGTGCGCCGTGACGAACACCAGCCGGGGCGGGCTGGGGAAGCCGCCGACGAGCCGGGCGAGATCGAGCCCGTCGAGCCCGGGCATCCGGATGTCGAGGAAGACGCCGTCGAGCCGCTCTCCCGCGCCGATCATCTGCACCATGTCCTGCAGTGCGGTGACGCCGTCGGCCGCGGTCGTGACCTGCTCGATCCGGTCGTCCTGGCGCAACAAGTAGGCGAGCTCCTCCAGAGCCGGCACTTCGTCGTCGACGGCCAGAACTCTCAGCATGTGCACCACGCTGCCGTAGAAAAGCAGAGGCCACAAGAGGCAAGCGAGCTTAGCGTAATGAATTGACTACTATGCGCTAAGTTGCGTCTTCGGTATGCACAGCCTCACCTTGGTGCCGGCGCCCAGTGCGGTTTCCACGACGAGCCCGTAGCCGTCGCCGTAGATCTGGCGCATCCTGAGGTCCACGTTCGCCAGCCCGATGCCGCCGCCCTCGCGGGCGGGCTCCTCGTCGAGCATGCGCCGCGCGCACTCCGGATCCATCCCCGCGCCGTCGTCCTCGACGGTGATGTGCGCCTCGGGGCCCGCGTCGCGCACCACGACCCGCACCTCCCCGGCGCCCCCGTTGCCGCGCATGCCGTGCTTGATGGCGTTCTCGACCAGTGGCTGCAGGCACAGGAACGGCACGGGCACCGGCAGCACCTCCGGCGCCACCTGCACGCTGAAGCGCAGCTTGTCGCCGAAGCGGGCACGTTCCAGCAGCAGGTAGCGGTCGACGCAGGCCAGCTCGTCGGCGAGGGTGGTGAAGTCGTTGGCCCTGCGCAGGGCGTAGCGGGCGAAGTCGGCGAAGTCGAGCAGGAGTTCGCGGGCGCGGCGGGGGTTCGTACGGACGAACGAGGCGATCGTCGTGAGCGCGTTGTAGATGAAGTGCGGCGAGATCTGGGCGCGCAGCGCGCGCATCTCGGCCTCCAGCGCGCGTTGCCGCGATGCGTCCAGGTCGGCCAGCTCGAGCTGGCCGGAAACCCAGCGGCCGACCTCGGTGACGGTGCGCACGAGCGCGGAGCTGACCTCGTCGTCGTGGGCCGCCAGTGTGCCCACGACCGCGCCGTCCACGGTCAGCGGCACCACCACCGCCGCGTACGGCTCGCCGGGGAACACCTGGGCCCGTCCCGCGGCCAGCGTGGCGCGGGCGTGAGCGAGCACGTCGCCGCAGGGCGGCCCGTCCCAGGCCAGCACCGCCTCGGCCGAGGTGATCGCGACGGCGTGGGTGCCGAGCAGCGTGCGCAGGTGCCGGACGGCCTTGCGGGCGGAGTCGCGGCCGAGCCCCGCGCGCAGGGCCGGGGCCGCCAGCGCGGCGATGTGCAAGGTGGTGAACGTCGCCTCGTCCGACCTGCGGCCCCGCGGCAGCACGTCGCGGCGCGACCGCGTCCGGGCCAGCACGTAACCTGCGACGAAGGCCGGCAGGAGCAGCGCCACGCCAGTCAGCATGCGGGCCACCGTAGCCAACAACGCACCGTGTCCGGGGCGAAACCGTATGTGAGAACGATCTCTCGCTACGGCGGGCCCTCGCCGGGTTCCTCCTGGTAGGAGTAGCGCTGCTCGCGCCAGGGGTCGGCGACGTTGTGGTAGCCGCGCTCCTCCCAGAAGCCGCGACGGTCCTCGAGGAGGTATTCGATGCCGCGCACCCACTTGACGCTCTTCCAGGCGTACAGATGAGGCACCACGAGCCGCAGCGGGTAGCCGCGGTCGGGGCTGAGCGGCTTCTCGTCGAGCTCCATGGCGAACAGCGTGTCGGGGGCGGTGAAGTCGGACATCCGCAGGTTGGCGCTGTAGCCGTACTCGGCCCAGATCATCACGTGGCGCACGCCGGGGTCGGGCGGGGAGGCGCCGATGATCGTGGTGGGGGCGACGCCGCGCCATTCGTTGGCCATGAGCGAGAACTTGGTGACGCAGTGGAAGTCGGCCAGCCGGGTCGTGCGGGGCAGCCGCTCGAACTCCTCCCAGGTGTAGCGGTGCTCCTCGCCGGTGGCGGTGGCCCCGAACACGCGAAAGTCCCAGTTGCCGGGCTTGAAGGTGGGGACCCTGCCGTAGTGGATCACAGGTCTGCCGCGCGGGACGTACTGGCCTGGAGGCAGGCGCGACTCCTCCACGATCACTCCCCTCACCGGTCTCGCGTCTTGGGCCATCCTGCCATCGGACCGGCGATGCCTCGTGGGCGGGTGCGGTGCGCTACGATTGGGGTCTATGCGTACAGCGTTCTGGTTTTGGTATGGCGACGGACCCGAGTCCGTTCGCCATCTGACGCTGCGCTAGCAGACAGGCGAACGAAAGGCCCCGGGTCCGTGAGGACCCGGGGCCTTTCGTGTTTTCAGGCAGAAGGAGAAGCAGATGGTGATCGTGATGGGCCCCGAGGCCACGCCGGACGATCTCACCTCCATCGTGTCGGTCGTCCAGGCGGCCGGGGTCGAGGCTTTCGTCAGCAAGGGCGTGCGCCGCACCATCGTCGGCCTGGTCGGCGACGTGACCCAGCTCGACGCGGCCGGACTGCGCGGCATGCCGGGAGTGCGCGACGTGATGCGGGTGACGACGCCGTACAAGCTGGTCAGCCGGGAGAACCATCCGGAACGCTCCACGGTCCACGTGGGCGGCGTGCCGATCGGCCCCGGCACCGTGACGCTGATCGCGGGACCGTGCGCGGTGGAGACGCACCAGCTGACGCTGGAGGCGGCCAGGATGGCGCAGTCGGCGGGGGCGGTGCTGCTGCGCGGCGGGGCGTTCAAGCCGCGTACGTCGCCGTACGCGTTCCAGGGGCTGGGCGAGGCGGGCCTGCGGATCCTCGCCGACGTGCGCGAGGAGACCGGGCTGCCGATCGTGACGGAGGTCGTGAACGCCCAGGACGTCGAGCTGGTGGCGTCGTACGCCGACATGCTGCAGGTCGGCACCCGCAACGCGCAGAACTTCTCGCTGCTGCAGGCGGTCGGCGCGGCCGGGCGCCCGGTGATGCTCAAGCGCGGCATGAACGCCACGATCGAGGAGTGGCTGATGGCCGCCGAGTACATCGCGCAGCGCGGCAACCTGGACATCGTGCTGTGCGAGCGGGGCATCAGGACGTTCGAGACGGCGACGCGCAACACGCTCGACATCTCGGCCGTCCCGGTGGCGCAGCGGCTGTCGCACCTGCCGGTGATCGTCGACCCGTCGCACTCGGGCGGCCGACGCGACCTGGTGCTGCCGCTGACCCGCGCGGCCGTCGCGGTCGGCGCCGACGGCATGATCATCGACGTGCACCCACATCCGGAGCAGGCGCTCTGCGACGGCCCTCAGGCGCTCGTCGACGCCGACCTGGGCGAGCTGGCCCAGGTCATGACCGACCTCCCCGCGCTGCTCGGCAAGTCGCCCGCGGCCGCGGTCGCCGCCTGACCCGACCGCCGTCCGCCATCTGCCCCGAGCCTGCGTGAGACGGCCGGCCGCGCCACAAGCGCGCCGGCCGTACTCATGGGCGAATGAGTACGAATCCCCATGTGACGGGTTTCTCGCGACGCCACGATGAGCGCATGACCAAGCGTCTTCAACCCACGCAGACCAGCGCGTTCTATGCCCAGGCGATCCTGTCGTTCGCCGTCTCGATCGCCTCGGCGACGATCGCCCTGATCCACCTACCCGCCGAGGGGTGGATCAGGGCCTTCCTCGCCCTCGGACTGCTCTATGTCGTCACCTCGACGCTCACGCTGGCCAAGGTCGTGCGCGACCGGCAGGAGCTCTCGGAGGTCGCCAACCGCGTCGACCAGGCCAGGCTCGACAAGCTGCTGGCCGAGCACGACCCGTTCAAGGTCGACGCCTGACCTCCGCTAGAGGGTGTACTCCTGGATCGAGTCGGCGAGCTGCACGCACAGCTCCTCGGCGTCGAGCCGTTTCTCGATCTGCTTCAGGTCGTCGATCTTGGCCCGCGTCTCCGCGCGCTTCGGCGCCAGCAGGGAGCAGCAGTCCTCGTCGGGCAGCTCGGAGATCTCCAGCGTGCCGAGGCGCCGGGCCTCGGCCATGATCTCTGTCTTGTCCCAGCCCACCAGCGGCCGCAGGATCGGCAGCTCCACCGCGTTGTCCTGAGCCGTGATGTTGGTCAGGGTCTGCGAGGAGACCTGCCCGAGCGCGTCTCCCGTGATCAGCGCGGCGGCCCGGATGCGGTGGGCGACCTCCTCGGCCGTCTTCAGCATGAGCCGGCGCTGCGCGATCACGGCCAGGCGGTCCTGGCCGGAGGTGCGGATCGACTGCTGCGCCTTGCCGAACGGCACCACCCACAACCGCGAGCCGCCCTGGAACCTGTCGAGCTTGCGCACCAGCGCGTACGCCTTGTAGATGGACTCGCTGGTCGTGAACGGGATGCCGGAGAAGTGCAGGAAGTCGACGTGCAGGCCGCGCCGCATCATCCGGTAGGCCGCCACCGGCGAGTCGATGCCGCCCGACATCAGCACCAGCGCCCGCCCGCTGCTGCCGACCGGCAGGCCGCCCTGGCCGGGGATGCCGTCGGTGAAGACGAACACCTCATCCCTGTCGACCTCGATGAAGACCGTCAGCTCGGGGTTCTTCAGGTCGACGGGCAGATTGTACTCGTCGTTGATCGCGCCGCCCACCAGACGGTCGAGCTCGTTGGAGCGCAGGGGGAACCGCTTGTCGCGCCGGCGCGAGCGCACCGCGAAGCGGGCGCCGCGCTTGGCCTCCTCGCTCTCCCCGACGAGCTCGAGCCCGGCCTTCAGCACCGTCTCGGGGTCTTTCGCGACCCGCCAGGCGCGGTGGATCCACACCAGCCCCGGCACGTCGGCGACCCGCTCGGCCACGGCCGCGGCCTGCTCGGCTCCGGCGCCCTGGGGCAGGAAGATCGCGATCACGCCGTGCCGCCTGCGCACGTCGACCTTGGTCCCGAGCGGCTTGAGCGCCTCGCGGATGTTGCCGATCAGACGGCGTTCGAACAGCTCGCGGTTCTTGCCCTTGAGGACGATCTCGCCCAGCTTGAGCAGCACGCACGGCTCGCCCAGGGCAGACATCGTCATGGTGGACCTCCGGGAGATGGGGAAAAGGCGTGTTGGTGCCAACGTCGCGCGCCCCCGAGTTTAGTCCGCGTCGAGGCCCCGCTCGATCGCATATCGCACCAGCTCCACCCGGTTGTGCAACTGGAGCTTGCCGAGGGTGTTCTGGACGTGGTTCTGCACGGTGCGGTGCGAGAGCACCAGCCGCTCGGCGATCTGTTTGTACGACAGCCCCTTGGCGACCAGCCGCAGCACCTGGGTCTCGCGCTCGGTGAGCCTCGGGCCCTCGGCGGGCGCGGCCCGCGCGGCCAGCCGCCGGTATTCGCCCAGCAGCAGACCGGCCAGTCCGGGGGTGAACACGGCGTCGCCCTCGGCCGTCCTGCGTACGGCGTCGAGGAACTCCTCCCGGCTCGCCGACTTCACCAGATATCCGGACGCGCCTGCCTTGACCGCCTCCAGCACGTCGTCCTGCTCGGCGCTGGCCGACAACACCAGCACGCGCGGCGCCGGCTCCAGCCCGGACAGCCCGGCGGCCACCTCGTGGCCAGGCATGTCGGGCAGCCGCAGGTCGAGCACCACCAGATCGGGCCGGACCGCACCCGCCACCCTGACCGCCTGCCGCCCCTCCCCCACGGTGGCCACGACGTCGTAGCCGGCCTCGGCGAGGTCTCTCGAAATCCCGTCACGCCACATGGGATGGTCGTCCACCACCATGACCCGCACCATGACCGCCACTCTAGGCCGCCCCCTCTCCCGGCCGCGACGTCATGCCGGGAGGGTGATCTCGACCTCGGTGCCCTGTCCAGGGACGCTGACGATCGAGACGTCACCGCCGACCTCGGCCATGCGGCCACGGATGGAGCGGGCGACCCCCAGGCGCCCCTCGGCCAGCGCCTCGTCCAGCCGCCCGTCCGGGATGCCGGGCCCGTCGTCGCGCACGCTGACCGTCACCGTGCCCTCACCCGGCTCGGCGAGCACCCACGCCCGCGCCGACGCCCCGCAGTGTGTCCTGACGTTGTCCAGGGCGGCGCCGACGGCCGCCGCCGCCTGCTCGGCCACCGGCGCGGGCAGGACGAGCGGGGTCGCCGGGGTGGAGACCGTCACCTGGGACGAGGCGTGGCGAAGCAGCAGCGCGCGCAGGTCGGCCGAGCCCGGTGCGCCGCTCCCGCCGGGATCGCCGGCGACAAGGCGGCGTAAGGCGGCCTCCTGCTCACCGGCGAGACGGCCCAGTTCGGCTGCCTCGCCCCCGAGCCGCCGGCCACGCCGGTGCACCAAGGCGAGGACCTGCAGCACGGAGTCGTGGATGTCGCGGGCCAGGCGGTCGCGCTCGCGCTGGGCGGCCTCCATCTCGACGGCCCGCTGCATACGTTCCTCGGCCTCCTTGGCGAGCCGGGCCACGTGGCCGACCACGACGCCCGACAGGAAGAGCAGGACCGCGCCGTTGATCAGGAGGGGCACGTCGGGGGCGCGCACGCGCAGCCACAGGTCGGCCGCCGCCATGACGACCGCCGCCACCGCTCCCGCGCGCCTGCCGCCGTGTACGGCCCAGGCCAGCACGGGCCCGGCCACCCAGGTCGCGGGGACGGGTGTGATGCCCTCCTCACCCTGCGCCGCGCCCTGGACGTACGGCGAGGCAAGCAGGCAGGCCAGCACCACGAGCAGGTCGAGCACGAGCAGCGGCCACCGGCGCAGCGCGGCGACGGAGTGGGCGAACGTCGCGGCCGCCGTCCACGCCACCATCACGCCGATGACCAGCCAGCCGAGCACCGGCTGCTCGTAGCCGCGGTTCTGCGCCATCAGCACGATCGCGTAGACGAGACTCGCGACGCGGAAGACGGCGATCGCCCGCCAGAACGGCCCTTCGATAGCCCTGAGCCCTTCTCATGTTTCCGACACAAGAAATTGACAGATAGTTACAGTATCCATGCGAAAGGGACATTCCCGATGGCAGAATCCGGGGACCCCTAATGCAAGGAACGCGATAGATGACCTCCGCTGTGAATCATTTCACCTATGGGCCGCTCACGCCGCTGCTGGCCTACGTGATGTCGTGCATCGGGTCAATGCTCGGCCTGCGCCTCACCGCGCAGGCCCACGCCTCGCGTGGGGGTTCCAAGGTGCGGTGGCTGCTCGGCGCGGCCATCTCCATCGGCGGCACGGGCATCTGGGTGATGCACTTCATCGGCATGATGGGCTTCCAGGTGGAAGGCACCCAGATCAAGTACGACGTGTGGCTCACCGCGGCCTCCGCGGCCGTCGCCATCATCGTCGTGGGCACCGGCCTGTTCCTCGTCTCCTACGGCCGCGGCCGGCTCCTGGCGCTGCTCGGCGGCGGTCTCCTCACGGGGCTCGGGGTGGCCTCCATGCACTACCTGGGCATGTACGCGATGAACATGTCCGCCCAGGTCTCCTACGACCGCGTCACCGTGGCCATCTCCGTGGTCATCGCCGTGGTCGCCGCGACGGTGGCGTTGTGGTTCACGCTCCGCGTCAGGAAGCCCATCTGGATCACCGGCGCGGCCTTGGTCATGGGCGTCGCCGTGTCCGGCATGCACTACACCGGCATGTACGCGATGCACGTCACGGTCGACTCGCAGCCCGCCGTGGTCACCGGCGCCGACGCGCTCGACTTCCTCGTGCCGCTCATGACCGTGATCAGCCTGATCACCCTGACCATGCTCCTCATGGTGATCCTCTCGCCGTCGGAGGAGGAGCTGCACGAGGACGCCGAGCTCCTCGCCAAGCTGGAGCTGCGCCGGCGCACCGCGCAGCAACAGCAGCAGCTCGCCTTCCCCGCCCCCGGTGTCGCGCCGGCGTCGATGCCGCTGGCCGGGT
>NZ_JAAAHR010000191.1:0-17819 GCF_009908215.1 Nonomuraea sp. K271
CGGCCGAAGAATGCCGTACTCCCGCGGCCCTCACGACGACGGCCCCTTCCCTCAGACGCCACCATCTGACCGTTCCTCCGGGAGGTGGTGGTCGGAGGAGGCGGTTCGTGGCGGTTCGCCTGACGAGCCGCGAGTCGTGGACGGCGATCGTGAGGCCCCTGATGAGGCCTTCGGCGAACTCGATGGAGAGCCCGGCGCGCGGCGGACCGCGGGGAGCGCTCATCAGGCCGGTGAGCCGACCGGGGCCTTCGAGCTGTCCCAGGAGCCGTCACAGGCCTTCGATCGTGCCTACGGGGTCCCACAGCCTCCGCAGACCGCACGGCAGCGCGGTCCCGTCCCGGTGCCGCCCACGTTCCAGGCGTTCCGTGCGACTCTGGCCTCTCAGAGTCCCTCCCTCGATCCTGGCAGGCCCGGTCTGCGCGTCCTCGTGGCCGTGGGCGCGGTGGCCACAGCCGTCGCCGTGTTCTTCGTCTGGCGATCCCAGCCCTCGCCCGCGCCGCTGCCGCCACCCACCCCCGTGTCGTCACCGACCCCGTCCACGACCCGCTCCGCTCCCAAGGTGACCGTCCACGTCGCCGGCAAGATCCGTAAGCCGGGCGTCTACCTGCTCCCGGCGGGCGCCAGGGTCACGGACGCGGTGAGCGCGGCCGGGGGAGTGTCACGCAGAGCGTCCCTCGACTCTCTCAACCTCGCCAGACGCCTGGTCGACGGGGAGCAGATCGTCGTGGGCGCGCCTCCTGGCACGGCGGCCCAGGGTTCGCCGGTCACCGGCCCTGCCGCGGACGTCATCGACCTCAACACCGCAACACCCGACCAGCTCGAGCAACTGCCGGGCGTGGGGGAGGTGCTGGCGGCGCGCATCGCCGAGTTCCGCACCACCCACGGCGCTTTCACCTCCATCGACCAGCTCCGCGAGGTCAGCGGCATAGGGCCGCGCAAGTTCGACGAGATCAAGCCGAAGGTGCGCGTCTGACATGACCGACCCGCTACCTTCGCGCCCGGCCAAGCGCCATGCCTGGCCCTTGCTGCTGCCCGCGATCGCCGCCTGGGCCTGCGCGCTGATCCTGCTCGGGTGCTCCGCACGCACGGGGATGTCGCTCGCCCTGGCCGCGGCCGTCGGAGCCGTCACCGTGGCCTGGCACACCCGATCCGGACGCCCGTCCCCACGTCCACGGCACGTCACGACGTCCGGGTACTGGCCGTTCGGGCGAACCACGACGCCGGCCTCGCGGTTTCGGCGAGCCGAATCCCCGCCGCCACGATCCCCGCGAAGTGCGGAGGCCGGACGCTCGTCCAGCGGGGCGGCCACCTGGCGTGGTGTCATCCTGGCCACCCTCGTCTGCGCGGCCGCGGCGTCCGGATCGGTGGCTCTCAGGGTTCACGCCGTGACCACCGGTCCGGTGGCCGAACTCGCGGCCACAAGCGCTTCCGTCACGGCACAGATCGTGCTGACGGACGACCCCAGACGCAGATCGAGCCGGAGCATTCCGTTCGCCCAGGACAGCTACGTGACGCCGGCCACCCTGACGATCCTCCGGACGGCCGAGGGCCGGCAGGCCGTCAACGTCCCCGTCACCGTCTTCTCCAGCGGCCCGGCCTGGGCCCGTCTCCTCCCCAGCCAGCATCTCGAAGTCACCGGCCGGCTCGCCGCGCCGACCGCGGGCAACCTGGTGGCGGCAGTCCTCCTCGTACGCGGCCCGCCGCGGGTCCTGACGCCTCCGTCGCAGCTCCAGACGGCGGCAGGCGCCCTCAGGTCGGGCCTGCGGTCCGCCGCGGACGTGCTCCCTCCCGACCAGCGCGGCCTCCTCCCGGGCCTGGTCGTCGGCGACGTCTCGCGCATGGACCCACAGGTGGCGGCCGACCTCAAGGAAGCGGGCCTCAACCATCTCAACGCGGTGAGTGGGGCGAATCTGGCCATCGTGGCGGGCGCGATGCTCGCCCTGTCCCGCCTGTTCGGTTTTCCGCTGCCCGTGCGCGCCCTGCTGGCCGCGCTCTCCATGCTCGCGTTCGCCGTGGTGGCCCGTCCGTCCCCGAGCGTGTTGCGTGCTCTCCTCATGGGCCTGGCCGCAGCCGTCGCGCTGGGCACCGGCAGGGCTCGAGACGGTTTCGCGGCCCTTTCGGCAACGGTTCTGCTGCTGGTGCTGTTCGTGCCGGAACTTGCCCGTTCGTATGGCTTCGCCCTCTCGGTGGCCGCGACCGCCGGGATTCTTCTCCTCGCCCCGCGCTGGCGGGACAGACTGTCGGCGGCCCACCAGGACGAAAGCGACGCACCACCACAGGACTCCGGCGCGCGGCAGCGACCGCGTGGCGCCGCCTCGCCGTCGCTGAGCGGAGGTGGTCCGGAAAACGACGGACGCGGCTCGCCCGGGCGGGACCCGGGCGGCGGAGTGGAGCGGCGCGACGGCTCACCAGCCGAGGGGAGGCGGCGGGCGGAGCGCCGGTCACGGGCACGGTTGCCGCGCTGGCTCGCCGAAGCCGTCGCGGTGCCGGCGGCGGCGCAGGTGGCGGTGACCCCCGTACTGGTGTTGATGTCGGGACAGCTCACCCCCGTCGCCCTCGTCGCCAACCTTCTCGTGGCCCCGGCGGTGGCCCCCGCGACCCTGCTCGGGTTCGGGGCGGCCCTGGTGGCCCCCGTGTGGCTCGACGGGGCTCGATTGCTGGTGGTCCCGGCCGGTTACGCGGTCGGCTGGATCGTCGCGGTCGCCGAATGGTCCGTGGGCCTGCCGTTCGCCACCGTGCCGTGGCCGGGCGGCCTGCCAGGCTTGGGGCTGCTCGCGCTCGCGGTGGCGGCCGGGGCACTGATCCTGCGGCGTCGCGCCTGGCGGGCGGTCGCGCTGACGGCCGCCGGCGCGGCCCTGGTCGCGGTGCTCGTGATCCGGCCGATCGCGATGCCCTGGCCACCGAAGGGCTGGCTGATGGTGATGTGCGACGTGGGCCAGGGCGACGGGATCGTCATCGCGGCGGGGCCCGCACGCGGCATCGTGGTGGACACGGGGCCCGATCCGGTCGCGATGGACCGGTGCCTGCGCGGTCTCGGCGTCGACGACGTTCCGCTGCTCGTCCTCACCCATCCGCATGCCGACCACGTGGGCGGCCTGGCCGGAGTGCTGCGCGACCGCCGGGTCGGCGCGGTGGTCGTCAGCCCGCAGCGGGCGCTGGCGCGAGCCTCGGCACGCGTCTCCGGCACGCTGGAGGGGCGGCGTATACCGGAATGGACCGTCGCGCCGGGCACCCGATGGACGTTCGGCCCGTCCGAGGTGACCGTACTCGCCCCCGACCCGGCCACCAGCGAGGTGAACGGCCAGGGCGAGGGCAGCGCGATCAACAACTCCAGCGTGGTGCTCCACGTACGCTGGCGTTCGGGCTCCGTCCTGCTCAGCGGCGATCTGGAGACCGAGGCCCAGGAGGAGTTGTTACGCCGCTCCTCGATCCGGGCCGACATCCTGAAGACCCCGCACCACGGATCCAACCGGCAGTCGCCCGCCTTCCTCGAAGCCGTGGGGGCTCGAGCGGCGCTGATCAGCGTGGGGAAGGACAACGACTACGGCCATCCAGCCCCTTCCACGCTCGCCCTGTTGCGCAGGCTCGGAGCCGCCGTCCACCGGACCGACCGCTCAGGAGACCTCGCCGTGGTGGAGAGGGAAGGGGGCATGGCCGTGGTCTCACGCGGGCCCGCACACTGAACGCGCACACCGCCGGGACGACCCGCGTCCCCGTGCCAGGGTTCGCCCGCCTTCAGCGGTGAGGAGCGGTGTGGAGTGGCTCGGTGTGTCCTGAGTGGGTTGGAATTCGTACGGGAGCGGCTCGGTGTGCCCTGGGTGGGCGGGGTTCCTACGGCGTCGTTGCGGCGAGTACCGCGTTGTCTGTGGCGTCTGGCATGCTTCCCCCTATGGCGGGAACCGATCCAGCGCTTGTGACTTTGGTTGTCGGCGATGAGGAGTTGCTGGCCGAGCGGGCGGTGAGCGGTGTCGTCGCGGCGGCGCGGGCCGCTGATCCCGAGTCCGAGGTGCATGACCTGGTGGGCGGCAAGGTGTCGGTGGGTGAGCTGACGCAGCTGACCTCCCCGTCGTTGTTCGGCGGCCGGTCCGTGGTCGTGATCCGGTCGGCGCAGGACCTGCCGAAAGACGTCATCGCCGAGGTCGTGGCCTATGCCAAGCAGCCCTCCGACGACACCGTGATGGTGCTGGCGCATCCGGGCGGGGTCAAGGGCAAGGCGCTGGTCGACGGGGTGAAGAAGGCCAAGGCGCACGTCGTCACCATCAACAAGGTGACCAAGGCGGGGGAGCGGCTGGAGTTCATCAAAGGGGAGTTCAAGCGTGCGGGGCGGAGCATTTCCGGCGATGCCGCCACCGCTCTGCTCGACGCCGTAGGGAACGATCTCCGGGAGCTGGCGGCGGCCTGCAGCCAGCTGGTGTTCGACACGGAGGGCAAGACGGTCAACGCGTCCGCCGTGGCCCGCTACCACAAGGGCCGAGCCGAGGTGACCGGCTTCAACGTGGCGGACTCCGCGATCGAAGGGCGGCTGGCGGAGGCGCTGGAGCAACTGCGGTGGGCGCTCGGCACCGGAGTCGCCCCCGTGCTGCTGGTGAGTGCCCTGGCAGGCGGGCTCCGGTCCCTGGCCAAGGTCGCGAGCGCGCCGCGCAGCCTGCGGGGCGGGCAGTTGGCGAGCCATGTCGGCATGCCCCCGTGGAAGGCCGACCGGGTGAAGCGGCAGCTGAACGGGTGGGGCCCCGACGGATTGTCGAAGGCCATCCAGGCGGTGGCCGAGGCGGACGAACAGGTCAAGGGCGGCGGCGCCGACCCCGCCTACGCTCTCGAACACACGGTGCAGGTGATCGTGGCCAGCCGCACCGGCCGTTGACCGCTGCCCCCCATACGCCCGTCAGGAAGCCACATCAGGCGTGCGTGGGGCGCCGGTCGCTAGTCTGTGGTGCGTGACCGACTCGACGCCGCCGCCATGGGTTGACGACCTCTTCCCGTTCCCCACACCGCCTGCGCTCCGCACGCTGGTGGACATCGCCTGGCGGGCCGCGTACGAGAACGACGGCTATGACCACACCCTGCTGATATCTCACTACGGCTTCATGTTCGACCTCGCCACGATTCCCCGTCCACCCGAGGGCTGCGACGTCGCCCCGGAGCTTGCCGACCATGATCGGCAGTTGCCGGTCCCGCACTTCGCCACGCCGGAGTTCGTGCCCTTCGGCTCTCTGGGCGATGGCGGCGACGTCGGCTGGCTGGTACCCGCGCCGGAACTCAGGCGCCGGGACCATCCGGTCGCCTTGGCCGGCGGGCATGACCACGGCGTGACCCTGATCGGTGCGGACACGCGTACCGGCCTGGAGTTCATGTTGTCGTGGGCCCTTCGGCGGTGGCGCGAGAACCCCGTCCCCAAGCCCCCGGCCTGGCGCGACCCGGACGTGTGGCTCGCCCAGAACCGCAGGCTCATCGACGCGCGCACCAAGAAGCGGAGACTTGCTGAACGGCTGGCCTCCGAGCTCCGTGTACACCCCGACCCGGATCGGGCCTTTCCCGGTTCATGGTGGAAAGGCACGACCGTCTGCGCTGACCCCGAGTTCGACATCGTGTTCGACGTTCCGGAGGGGTGGCGGCACGAGCCCGGCGCGGACGGCATCGGCGTGCTCGCCCCGGCTGACGCGTACGCCGATCGCAGGCCGGTGGCCGCTGACCGCCCACTGCTCGAACCAGAGCTCATCGCCGCCGCAGGCCGGCTTGATGCCGGATACCCGGCGACCGCCTTGCTCGGTTTGAAGGACACCTTCGTCAACGGACCGAGTTGTTACTTCGCCGACCTCAAGCCGTTGTGGGCGCGCGCGTACCGAGATCTCGGCCGACCTGAATACGCGGACCGCCTCGAACTGATGGCGCCGAGTTATCAGGGTTCGTGCGACTGCCCCACCCCGCACTGAAAAGGTGTGTGGACTGACGGCGGTGAGCGGCGTCAGGTCAGGGCTTCCTCGCGGACGACGCCGTCGCTGATCTCCAGCACCCGGTCGGCCAGCGTCATCAGGCTCGGGTCGTGGGTGGCGACCAGGGCCGTGACCCCCTCACTCCGTACGAGTGCCCGCAGCAGCTCCATGATCTGCCGTCCCGTCTGCGAGTCGAGTTGCCCGGTCGGCTCGTCGGCCACCAGCAGGCGCGGCCGGTTCGCCAGGGAGCGGGCGATCGCCACCCGCTGCCGCTGGCCTCCGGACAGTTCGTACGGCCGCTGGTTGACGTGCTGTTCCAGCCCTACGAGCGCCAGCAGCATCCGGATGCGCTCCTCGCGTTCCTTCACCGGCATGCGCACCAGCCGCATCGGCACTCCGACGTTCTCGGCGGCCGACAGCACGGGGATCAGTCCGAACGACTGGAACACGAACCCCACGACGTCCCTGCGCAGGGCCAGCAGTTGCTCGTCGGACATGGCGGTGACCTCGTGCCCGTCCACGACCACCCGCCCGGCGTCCGGTTTGTCCAGGCCGCCGATCTGGTTGAGCAGCGTCGTCTTGCCCGATCCCGACCGACCCCGGATCGCGACGAGCTCGCCGGGGAGAACGGATAACGACACGTCACGGAGCGCCTCGACCTCCTTGGGCCCGCTCCGGTAGACCTTGCGCACCCCTTCGGCCACGACCAAGGGCGACTCACTCACCTGACGGCTCCTCTCGGGCGGGCCACACGCCGATGTGGTCGGATTCGAGTTCGAGACGCACCCGGCGCTCCATGTCGAGGGCGTTCATGAAGTCGCGGGGGAGTTGCAGGCGTCCCACGCGGTCCAGTACGGCGTACTCCTCGGCGATGATCTGCCCTTCGGCGTCCTCGCGCCGCAGCGTCTCGCTGCTGGTACGGCCGTCGCGGATGCCCACCGTCCGGTCGACCTGTTCGGACACCAGCGGGTCGTGGGTGACGACCACGACGGTCACCCCCAGCTCTCTGTTGGCCTTGCGCAGCGAGTCGAACACCAGCTCCGACGTCTCGCTGTCCAGCTCGCCCGTCGGCTCGTCGGCGAGGACGAGTTGCGGGGAGTTGGCGAGGGCGACGGCGATGGCCACCCGCTGCTGTTCGCCGCCCGACATCTCGGGGGTTCTCCGGTTCGCGCAGTAGCCGACGCCGAGCAGTTCCAGCAGTTCGCCCGCCCGTTCGCGCCGCTCCCGCCGGCCGCCGGCCAGCTTCGTCGGCAGTTCGACGTTCTCCCTGGCGGTGAGGTAAGGCAGCAGGTTGCGGGCCGTCTGCTGCCAGATGAAGCCGACCACGGAACGGCGGTAGCGCAGCCGGTCGCGGGCGTTCATCGACAGCAGGTCCGTGCCCGCCACCCTGGCCACCCCCGCCGTCGGTACGTCGAGCCCGGACAGCACGTTGAGCAGCGTCGACTTGCCCGAGCCCGACGCGCCCACGATGGCCACCAGCTCGCCCTTGTCGATCACCAGGTCGAGGCCCTGCAGCGCGACGACCTCGACCCCTTCGGTCTTGTAGATGCGTACGAGGTTGTCGCACACGATGTGCGCGTCGCCGCCGAACGCGGCCTTCCGCCGCGTGGCCTTCGCTTCGAGTTCGGACAGGGTGGGGTTCATCGGTGTCTCCTTCCTTCAGGAGGGGGAGGAGATGCCTCCCGGCGGCAGGGCCTCTGGTGCAGCCGAATGGTCAAGTGAGGTCCCCCACTCGAAGGACGGCGCCGATTCTGCGCCTGCGGCTGACGGCGGTGTGGGCGTAGGCGCCGAGCACGGCGACGGCGGCGAGCCCTGCCGCCAGTGTGCCCGGCAGGACCAGGCCGGGTGAGTGGCCGGCGACAGGCAGGTCGCCCGCGTAGGAGGACAGGTCGACGCCGGGCCCGAGCGCGGCGGGCAGACCGAGGCCCAGGCCGAGCCCGACCGTCGTGGTCACGAGGATCATGGGCAGGATCTCCAGCACGGTCAGCCGCTGCGCCTGGCGCTCCGACAGCCCGAGCGTACGCAGGAACGACACCGCCCTGGCCCGGTCGGCCGCCCCGACCATCAGCGCCAGCACGACGGCGGCCAGCGCGTACGCGGCCAGCGCGACCGTCACGACGACCATGGTCCAGCGCACGGTGCTGGTGAGCGGATCGTCCTGGATGGCCCGCAGCGTGCCCTGCTGCGACACCACGGTGGCCGAGGGGACCAGCCGCTTCAGCTCGCCGACGGAGGCGTCACCCTTGATGAGCAGCGTGTTCACCGCCGGGCGGGTCAGCACGTCGATGGGCACGACGAGGAACTTGCCCTCGGTGTAGAACCCGGGCACCGACTCGATCACGCCGCGCGTGGCCAGCTTCAGCCGCGACTGCCAGCCGATCTCGAACGTGCCCCGTCCGCGCAGCTCGGACGACACGAGCGCGCCACTGCTCAGGTCGGGCAGGTCGAAGGGGGCCCCGCCCATGAGCTGCCGCCACCTGGCCACGTCCACGGCGATGGCCTCGGCCCGCTCCGCGCCGTAGCCGACCTGCACGCGGGCGGTCTGCGCGGGCACCACCTGCTCCACGCCGCCGGCGGCGCGCACTTTCGCGATGGCCTCGGCCGGGATCTCGATGTTCGACGTCATCCTGATCGGCGCGCCGACCTGCTGCCATGACGCCTGGACCTGCGTGCCGGAGATCCCGTCGGAGATCACCGCGGCGAACACCGACACGCCCAGCGCGGGCAGCAGGATGAGGACCGGCAGCACACTGGCGGAGCGTGCCCTGGCCGCCCTGGTCAGGCCGATGAACGGCACGGCCGCCCGGCCGCGCGCGGCCAGCCGTACGAGCAGGCGCAGCGGGTAGGGGTAGCAGCGCAACGTGATCAGCGCCGCCGCGGCGGTCAGCGCGACCGGCACGAGCAGCAGGAACGGGTCCTGGCCCGCCGAGTCGTCCAGCCCACGGGCCCGCAGCAGGTAGGCCCCGGCCAGTGCCAGCACGACGACCAGCACCTCCAGTGTGGTCCGCTTGGCGGTGGGCCGGGCGGTGGCGACGTCGTCGCGGCGTTCGTTCAGCGGCGTGCGATAGGTCACGGCGAGCCGCGCGGCGGCGTAGCCGACGGTCACGAGGACCATGATCACCGGCCCGAGGTGGACGATCGGCAGCACGGGGCCGGACACGAGGTACGACAGCGCGTACCCGGCCAGCGCGGCGGGCGCCACCGCGAGCCCGGTGAGCGCCGCGCCCGTACCCGCGACCTGGCGCAGCGACCCGCCGCGGGCGCGGGCCAGCGTGAGCGTGTGCTCCATCCGGTCGGCCAGCAGCTGCACGGCCAGGACGAGGACGCCGAGCGCGACCGCGAGAAGGCCGCCGAGCACGAGGTACATGACGGTCTCGGCGGTGGCCAGCGCGGCGCGGAAGTCGCCGAGCAGCTTGGGCAGCCCGGTGATCAGGCGGTAGGGGCTGGCGGTGCCGGTCGACTGCACCCCGATCAGGCGGTCGAGGTCGGCGACGGCGGCGGTGAGGCCGGGGACGTCCATCGCGCCGGCCGCCGCGGGATCGACGGGCAGGACCCAGTTGTAGGACAGGTGGCGTCCTTCGCCGCTGAGCGCGGTCAGGCCGTCGTCGGACATCAGTGACGTGATGTGCTTCTCGAAGTCCAGCCTGCCCGGCGGCTGAACCTTCGCGACGTGCATGATGTCGGCGTTGTGGTCCCAGTAGCGGTCGCCGGGCTCCTTGGCCTCGAAGGCGCCGACGATCTTCACGGCGACGTAGTCGTTCTCGCCGAGCGTTCTCGTCTCGCCCACCCGCAGGTCCATCTCCCGCAGGGCCTCCACCACGACCCCGACCTCGAACACGGGGATCGTCTCACCGTCGTACCGCGTCGTGCCCGGTGCCCCGGGAGGCCGCCCCTGGACCCAGGTGACGCGCCGGTCGGCGTCGGACAGCCAGCCGAGGTTGATGTACCGGGTGCCGCTCGTCCCGGTGATCGGCGTGAGGCTGGTCTTGGCGCTCGCGTGGCTGGAGCCGGTGCCCGCGGGCGTGACGAGCGGGCGCAGCCCCGCGGGCAGCAGCTCGCGCCATTGGCGGTCGCGGGCGTCGAACTGGCCGCGTTCGTGCAGATCATCGGCCTGCGAGTCCGACGCCACGGTCACGGTGAGGTCGGCCTGCTGGGCGGACGCGGTGCTCAGCGAGCGCCGCAGCGCCTGGTCGAACGATGCCTGCATCCCCCGCGGCAGGCCCGCGATCAGCAGACAGGCGCTGATCGTCAGCACGGACAGCACGGCCACCGTGCCGACGTGCACCCGTGCGAGCAGCGGGATCCTCACTGTTCCTCCCGGAGGACGAGCCCCTGCCTGCGCAGGTTGCGGGCCAGAGCGGCCACGATGGCGAGCAGCACCGCCGCGACCAGCGCCAGCATCGCGAGGGTGGCGGCCCACGGGATGTCGAGCAGCACCCCGGGCGTGACGGCCGAGGCCTGCCCGGTCAGTACGATGTGCGGCACGACCAGGGTGCCGACGACCACGGCGAGGCCGGTGCCCGCCGCCAGGGACAGGCCGATGACGAACGCCTGCTCGACCGCCAGCATCCCGAACACCTGCCTGGAGCTCACGCCGAGTGCCCGCAGGATCCCGAACTCGGCCATCCGCTCACGCGCCGCGACCGCCGCGTTGACCAGGAATCCGAGCACCGCGAACACCAGCGCCGCCAGGAACCCGAGGATCAGCGCTCCCTGCAGTCCGCTGGCCAGCGGGTCGTCCTGGAGCTGGGCCGCCAGCGCGCCCTGGTCGAGGGGGGTGACGTCCCATTCCGGCCGGCTCTTGAGCACCCGCGTCGCGGCCGTGGTGTCGTCGGCCGCCAGCCACCACTCGGTCGCCGGCCTGGGCAGCCCCGCCGCGGCCAGGTCGCTCGTCTGCAGCGTCTCCCAGTCGGCGAGCACCGCCGGCTGGCCGGCCGTGCCCGTCGGCATCGTCTGTACGACGGCCACCACCTTGATCTGCAGGACCCGGCGGTCGATGCTGGCCCGTCCGACCTGGCCGACGCCCAGCTTGAGGGAGACGGCCAGGTCGGACGTGAGCACGACGGGCAGCGGCGCCTCCCGCCGCGTCCCGAACGTGGCCACGGCCGGCCGCGAGTCGTTCGCCTCCATCGTGACCTGCGGCGTCTCGAGCTCGCGGCCGTCGGCGCTGAGGCCGGTCAGCGTCAGTTTCGCCGCGCTCTCGGTGGCGCCGGCGACGAGGCCGCGCAGCGCCACCGGGTAGGTGATCTTCCCGCTCTGCCCGGCCAGCGCCTTCAGGTTCACCTCGACGCGGTTGTCCCCGGGCTTGAGCACGCCGAGCGGCACGTCGCGCCAGACGCCCAGGCCGTCGGACAGCACCAGCCGCAGGGGAAGGCCGGCGTCCGCCTGCGCACGGAGGGTGAGCGTCGACGGCCGGCCGGGAAGGACGAGTTCGCCCGCGTGCGTCCCCACCAGCCGGCGTGCCATGTCCTCGACCGGCTGCGTCGACAGGTCGGGCCGCAGGTGGAACACCTCACCGAGCTTTCCCGCCTCCAGGCCGATGAGCAGCGCGCTCTCGCCGCCCACCTCGGTCTGCCCGCGGAAACTCGGGGAGGCCGCCGTCACGCCGGGCAGCGCGGTGAACGCCGTGCCGCGCCCGAGAGAGCCCAGCTCCGGTCCGTCCGCGGGACCGGACAGGCGCAGGTCGGCCCCGGCCTGGTGGCGTGCCTGGTCGAGCTGCGACGTACGC
Organism: Nonomuraea sp. K271; assembly: GCF_009908215.1. Lineage (NCBI taxonomy): Bacteria > Bacillati > Actinomycetota > Actinomycetes > Streptosporangiales > Streptosporangiaceae > Nonomuraea > Nonomuraea sp. K271. Next base: position 11,659 of record NZ_JAAAHR010000191.1, read on the forward strand.
CAGGTGGACGCGGTGGCCATGGAGACGATGCCGATGGCGATCGCCATGGTCAGCAGCAGCGCCGGGCCCGCGTACCTGAGCGGCCTCCTGGCCACCTGCCAGGCGCCTAGCGCGGGGGCGAGGGTGGGCCGGCGGGAGGTCAGCCGCTCGGCCAGCTTCGAGACGCGCGGCACCAGCCGCAGCCCCAGCATGCCGCCCGTGAGCAGGGCCAGCGCCGGCCCGGAGATGATCAGCGGGTCGATGCCGAGCCCGCCGCCGGCCGTCGCGGTCACCGGCGCGCCGTAGTGCCGGAGCTGCCAGATCGCCAGCCCGGCCACGACGAGCAGCGCCATGTCGGCGCCCGCCCGCTCGATCAGGCCGCGCCCGCCGGCGCGTCCGCGCGCCGACTGCTCCTCCACGTACGTGCGCCGCGCGCCCGCCAGCGCCGGCAACATCAGCAGCACCGCCGAGGCCAGCGCCACCCCGAACGACACCAGGAACGTGCCCACGTCGGCCACGGGCGACAGCCGCACCCCCGAGGACCTGATCCACGGCAGCGTGTTGACCAGGGAGAGCAGCGGCGGCCCGAGGAACGGCGCGATGATCGCGCACGGCACCGCCACCAGCAGCGCCTCACCCCCGGCCAGGGCCGCCAGCCACGCCGTGCCCGCGCCGCGCGAGCGCAGCAGCGCCACCTCCATGCGCCGGTGGTCGGCGAGCAGCCGCGCGGTCAGCATCAGCGCGTACGCGGCCAGCAACAGCAGTTGCAGTACCGGGATCAGCATCGTGGAGCGTGCCACCAGGGACGCGGTGTCGAGCTGGGTGAGCATCTCGGGCAGGTGGCCGGTGACCGTGCACCGCTCGCAGCCGTCCGCCTTCAGCCGTTCGCCGACCTGACCGAGCGCGGCGGCCATCGGGCGAAGTTGCTCGGGAGTCAGCGCGCTCAGGTCGGGGACGGCGGTCCAGGTGGCGTTGACGTTGCTGGCGAAGCGGGCGATGAACGTCTCCCGCGCCACCATCAGCGGCCCGTACGTGGTGAAGTCGCCGCGGTCCACGCCCCTGGCCAGCAGCTGCTCGTCGGCCCAGCGCGCGCCGGAGGGGTCGTTGAGCTGGAAGACGCCGACGACGCGTACCTTGACCGGGCGCGGGTCGAGGCGGCCTCGCGTGGTGAACTCGTCGCCCGGCTCGAAGCCGGTGGCCGAGGAGGCCGACAACGAGATCGCGGCCTGTACCTGGTCGCCGCTGTCGCGCGGCCAGGCGCCGGAGATCAACCTGGCGTGCCGGTCGATGCCGTCGTAGCTGCCGAACCTGAGCAGTTCGGGCCGCTCGTTGTCCTCCTGGCCGGGCATCACGTAGGAGTCGGAGCGGAAGCTGGTGGTGAGGCCGGGGGGCCGGGTGTAGGCCCGGTCGAGCTGGGCGCGTACGGACCGGTCGAAGGCGGGGAACGTCTCGGCTGTCACGGGTGCGCTGATGGTGGCGGCCGTCTGCTCGAACGACGCCGTCTCCATCGTCCTGCGCACGCCCGCCTCGGCGATGGAGGAGGCGTACATCGTCAGCGCGACCAGCGTGGTGGTGGCCAGCAGGATCGAGCCGAACGCGGCCAGGAGGAGCAACGGCTCGCTGAACGCCCGCTTGACGACCAACGGCCCCCGCATGCGCCACCCCTTTTGCCTGACTAGCTGCACTTTCGGGCAGGCGTGCGACCGAGGGCAAGGTGATCTTTGTAACGGTGACTGAGCCGATACGGGGCGGCGACGCCGGTGTGATATCGAAACCGTGACAGAAACAGGACGGAACGAAAACGCCGCGCCTCCTAGGGAGACGCGGCGTCTGTGCGATGCGTTACTTGGCGGCCAGCGCCGCGGCCTGCTTGGCGATCGCGGACTTGCGGTTGGCGGCCTGGTTCTTGTGGATGACGCCCTTGCTGACGGCCTTGTCGAGCTGGCGGGCGGCAACCCGCTGCAGCGTGACGGCCTGCTCGACGTCGCCCTGCTCGGCGGCCTCGCGGAACCTGCGGACGGCCGTCTTCAGCGACGACTTGACCGCCTTGTTGCGCAGGCGAGCCTTCTCGTTCTGCTTGTTGCGCTTGATCTGGGACTTGATGTTCGCCACGAAGAAGCCTCGGTGAAAGTCAGTGATGGATGGGGCGCGCGGGCTCGATGAGAGGGCGCGCCACACGCAATTGAACAGATTACCAATAACCCAGGTGGCTGCTCAAATCAACGGCCTGGGAAAATGGGTCCGCCCCTCAGTGTACGGGAGTTCAGGCCATCCAGCGCGTCATGTACTCCCGCCAGTCTTCCTCCGTGGCGGCGAAGTCGACGTAGAGGGCGAGCCCGAACCGTTCGCGGCGGCCGTGCTCCGACAGGGCCAGTTTGGCGCCCTCGGCGGCCATCTCGACGCTCTCGGCGTTGTCGAGCCAGGGCAGGCCATGGTCGTGGTAGGCGGGGGCGCCGACGAACAACGACTTCTCGGCGGGCACCAGGTCGAGAGCCAGTCCCGCCTGCCTGGTCACGTGGCCGCCGTAGAGCGTCTCCAGCGGAGTTCCCGAGTCGTACGTCATGATCGCGACCTGGTCGACCCGGTCGACGACCTGTGTGAAATAGCCCGATGACCAGTACTTGTCGTGGCCGAGCGCCGCCCTCGCCGTCAGGCGCATGCCGGGGTAGGGCTCGATCTGCGGGCTGGCGGTGGACAGCAGCCGTGTGTGCCGGCGGGTCTCGTCGAGGAGCCGCAGGAACTCGGTGTCGCCGTCGCCGATGGGCTCGAAGTTGTAGTGGATGCCGTCGTAGCCCTGCTTCATGATGGCGGCGACGCCGGCCAGCACGTTCCGGCGGGACGCGGGGTCGTCGAGGTCGAGGGCGCCGTCGACGGCCTGGCCGAGCCAGGCGGAGATGCGGACCGCGGGTAGGTGCTTACGCATCCAGTCCAGGAAATTTCGGGCGTTGGGGTATTTGGCGGGATCTAATCGTCCGTCCAGCTCGAAAGGGCCCGAGTGGACGTACACGTCCTTGATCCCCGTGGCGCGCAGCCGTACGGCGAGACGCCCGACGTCGCGCTCGGTACGGCGGCCGTCGACCCAGGCGTGTCCCAGCCACAGGGCGTCATTGCCCGTGCTCTTCGCCCATGCCGCCGGGACACCGGTAAACTGGAGGCGGAGCGCGGCGGCGAGCAGGCCGACCAGCGCCACCGCGATGGCCGTGGCAAGCGCGAGCAAGCGCAGGCCGCGGCGGATGACGGTCCGGGCATTCATCCGGGCATGTCACCATGAAAGACTGCTTGACTCAACCCTGTCGAAACGGACTTCGGTGCGCACTCAGCCTGGCCAGACCGACCCCGCGTTGATCCGCAACTTCTGCATCATCGCGCACATCGACCACGGCAAGTCGACCCTTGCCGACCGGATGCTCCAGATCACCGGCGTGGTCGACGACCGAACCATGCGCGCTCAATATCTCGACAGGATGGACATCGAGCGCGAGCGTGGCATCACGATCAAGTCGCAGGCCGTGCGGCTCCCCTGGGACGGCCACGTGCTCAACATGATCGACACGCCGGGCCACGTCGACTTCACCTACGAGGTGTCCCGGTCGCTGCAGGCGTGCGAGGGCGCGATCCTGCTGGTCGACGCGGCTCAGGGCATCGAGGCGCAGACGCTGGCCAACCTCTACCTGGCCATGAACGCCGACCTGCACATCATCCCCGTCCTCAACAAGATCGACCTGCCGGCGGCCCAGCCGGAGAAGTTCGCCGAGGAGCTGGCGGGCCTGATCGGCTGCGACCCGTCCGACGTGCTCAAGGTGTCGGGCAAGACGGGCGAGGGCGTGCGAGAGCTGCTCGACCACGTGGTCCAGACCGTGCCCGCGCCGATCGGCGACGCCGACGCGGCCGCCCGCGCGCTGATCTTCGACTCGGTCTACGACACCTACCGCGGCGTCGTCACCTACGTCCGGGTCATGGACGGTCACCTGGGCAAGCGCGAGCGCATCCTCATGATGTCCACCATGGCCACCCACGAGACGCTGGAGATCGGCGTCATCTCGCCCGAGCCCAAGGTCGCCGCGCTCGGGCTGGGCGTCGGCGAGGTGGGCTACCTCATCACGGGCGTGAAGGACGTGCGCCAGTCGCGCGTCGGCGACACGGTGACGGCCGCGGCCAAGCCCGCGCCCGAGATGCTGGCCGGCTACGAACACCCCAAGCCGATGGTGTTCTCCGGGCTCTACCCGATCGACGGCGACCAATATCCCGAGCTGCGCGAGGCGCTCGACAAGCTGCAGCTCAACGACGCCGCGCTGGTCTATGAGCCGGAGACGTCGGCCGCGCTCGGCTTCGGCTTCCGCGTCGGGTTCCTCGGGCTGCTGCACATGGAGATCGTCCGCGAGCGCCTGGAGCGCGAGTTCGGGCTGTCGCTGATCTCCACCGCGCCCAACGTGGTCTACCGCGTGGTCATGGAGGACGGCAAGGAACTCACGGTCACCAACCCGTCGGAGTTCCCCACCGGCGGCAAGATCGCGCAGGTCTTCGAGCCGGTCACCAAGTCCACGCTCCTGGCGCCAGCCGAGTTCATCGGCGCGATCATGGAGATCTGCCAGGGCCGGCGCGGTCAGTTGCTCGGCATGGACTACCTGTCGGAGGACCGGGTCGAGATCCGCTACACCCTGCCGCTGGGTGAGATCATCTTCGACTTCTTCGACCAGCTGAAGTCGCGCACCCGCGGCTACGCCTCGCTCGACTACGAGCCGGCCGGCGAGCAGGAGTCCGACCTGGTCAAGGTCGACATCCTGCTGCAGGGCGAGCCGGTCGACGCCTTCAGCGCGATCGTGCACAAGGAGAAGGCCTACTCCTACGGCGTCGACATGGCGAAGAAGCTGCGCGAGCTGATCCCGAGGCAGCAGTTCGAGGTGCCCATCCAGGCCGCCATCGGAGCCAGGGTGATCGCCCGCGAGAACATCCGCGCCATCCGCAAGGACGTCCTGGCCAAGTGCTACGGCGGCGACATCTCCCGTAAGCGCAAGCTGCTGGAGAAGCAGAAGGAAGGCAAGAAGCGCATGAAGATGGTCGGCCGCGTCGAGGTGCCGCAGGAGGCCTTCGTCGCCGCGTTGTCGACCGACTCCAGCGCCGCCGCCGACAAGACCAAGAAGTAGGCCGCGCCTCCCTTACAACCCGAGCACCGCCGGCGTGCGCGCGAGCGCGCGCCAGCGGGTCTTCGGGTCGTCCAGCAGGCGGCGAACCTCCAGGTCCATGAGCCCGCCGACGCCGGTCATCTCCGCCGCCAGCTCCCCGTCCGGCTTCCTGAACTCCTGCCTGACCCGGAACGTCTTCCCCTCGCCCCACTCGAACGCGCACGTGACGTCCACCTCGTCGCCGGCGCGCAACTCGCGGTGGTAGCGGATGGTGTTCTCCAGAGTCACGGGGCCGATGCCGTGGTCCCACAGGTCGTCGACCGAGATGCCGGCCGCGCGCAGGCACTCCCAGCGGGCGTGGTCCCCGTACTGGAAATAGACCGCGTTGTTGACGTGGCCCTGCCCGTCGAGCTCGTAGCCGCGCACGGCGATGCGTACGGAAAAGGTCATGAGTGCTGCTCCAGCCAGGCGTGTGAGCGGGCGGTGAGATAACGCAGGCCGTCCTCGCCGATCTCCACCCAGTCGCCGCGCGCCCACCCGCCGGTCGTCTGCGGAGCGAACCCGTGCCGCTGGAACAGCGCCGACGCCTCCTTCTGGGTGAGCCCGCGCCGCCCCCATTCCTCGATGACGCGCGCCGTACGCTCGTCCTCGCTCGACTCCGGCTCGCCCAGCGCGGCGGCGAGCTCCTCCAGCCCGCGCGCGATGAGCCGCAACGAGGACTGGAGCTTCGGTACGTCCATGGCATCGCCCGTCGATCGGCACCTATTGCCCAGCGATGGTACAGACTAGTCTAAAGGCATGGAAGTGGTGCGGACGGCGAGAATGGTCCTTTCTCGGGTCACCGCCGACGATCTCGACGCCGTGCACGAGATCCACTCGGATCCGCGGACGAGCGTCTACCACCCCGGCGGTCCCGTGACCGACCTGGAGTCCAGCCGCGCCATGCTGGACCTGTGGCTGGCCGACTGGGAGGAGCGTGGGCTCGGCTACTGGGCCGCGCGCCGCGCGGGCGAGTCGCACGTGCTCGGCTTCGGCGGCCTGCGCCGCGCGGTCGTGGAC
>NZ_JAAAHR010000192.1:0-17731 GCF_009908215.1 Nonomuraea sp. K271
GCCCACCACGCCGCCCACCACGCCGCCCGGCGGGTCGCCGGGAGAGACCACCGCCACGGAGCCCGGTGTGGAGCCCGGTGTGGAGTCCGGCACGGAGCCCGCCACGGAGCCCGCCACGGAGCCCGGCACGGAGCCCGCCACGGAGCCCGCCACGGAGCTCGCCACGGAGCTCGCCACGGAGCCCGGGACGGGAGCCGGGAAGCCGGACCAGGCACCGGCTGGGGCGCCGGACGGCGGGCGGCAGGGTCCGTCGGGCGTGTTCGCCGAACCGGGGCCGCCGGTCGAGATCGACGCCACCGAACTGCTGTCCTGCTACGGCCTGACCGTGTGGCCCGCCGAGGTGGTGCGTTCGCCCGACGAGGCCGTGGCGGCGGCCGGACGACTGGGCTGGCCCGTGGTGGTCAAGGTCGCCGATCCGGGAGCGTCACGCAGGGCGGGGACGGTACGCCTGGGGCTGACGGGACCTGAGCTGGTCCGCAACGCCTACACGGAGTTCGCCGAGCAGCTGGGCGAAGGGGCGGAGCTCGCGGTCCAGCGGATGGCTCCGCAGCCCGCCGTGCCGACCGTCGTGGGCGTCGTCGACGATCCCGCGTTCGGGCCGGTCGTGTCGTTCGGGCTGGGCGAGGTGACCGCCCGGCTGCTGCAGGACCAGGGCTTCCGCCTGGCGCCGCTGACCGGCGAGGACGCCGCCGCCCTGGTGCGGTCCGTACGCGCGGCTCCGCTCCTGTTCGGCCAGTACGGCTACCCGCCCGTGGCGGTCGACGTCCTGGAAGACCTGCTCGTACGCGTCGGCCGGCTGGCCAACGACCTGCCGGAGCTGGCCAGGCTGGACCTCGACCAGGTGCTCGTGGGGGAGTCGGACGTCATGATTCTCGGAGCCCGCGCCACCCTGCGCACCCCGGCGGGCCCGCGTCTGGACGGCGGCCCGCGCCGGCTGTCCTGAGGCGCCTTGAACGGATGCGGGCCCGTAGCGCCCGGTGTTGACGGCGGCCCGCGCCGGCTCCCCTGAAGAGCCTTGAGCGAATGCTGGGTCAACAGTGCCCGGTGTTGCCTGAATACAGACCGTTATAGAGCGTTATATCCGGCGGGTGAGTGCACTGCCCGGTCCTGGCAGGATGGACCCATGAGGGAAACCCGAGTCTCCGCCGCGGGCCTGCGCGAAGCGATCGAGCGCAGCGGCTATTATCCCGACCTCGTCACCGACGCGGTTCAGTCCGCGCTGGGCAAGGAGGTCGTGACCGCGTTCGTGGTGCACCACGAGGCGACCTTCGATCCCGCCATGGAGGTGCGCAGGCACGTCACGGTGCTGGTGCTGACGACGACGCGGCTGCTGGTCTGCCACACCGACGAGCATCCTGCGGTGGAGGGGGTCTCCGCGTCCCACGCCTCCACCACCACGGAGGCCGTGCGCCTGAGCCGGGTCCAGTCGGTGGCCGTCACCCGGGTGGTGCCCGACCCCGCCGCCTACGCTCCCGGTGTCCCGCCCACGGAAGTGACCCTCACGATCGGCTGGGGCGCCATCTCCCACGTCGACCTCGAGCCGGCGACGTGCGGCGACGAGAACTGCGAGGCCGACCACGGCTACACCGGCGCCATCACCGCCGACGACCTCTCGCTGCGGGTCAGCGAGGCGGCCGACGGCCCCGAGGCGGTCTCCCACGTCCTCGCGTTCGCGAAGTCCCTCTCCGAAGCCACCGCCCACGCCACCACCTGACGTCAACGGCCGCACCGGCCCACCCTCGACGCCGGCGCGCACCCCCATCCCTGCTGAACTACAGCGCAGAACCCCAGCACCCGCCCGACGGGACACCGGCTCCCGGCCCGGCGGGGCATACGCCAACGATCGAGCACACGGCCGACGAGGCACCCCTCGACAGGGTCACCGGCCGCCGATTCGGCGAAGAACCCGGCCCGCAGGACTCTCGTAACGGCGAGCAGCCCGTGAGCCTTCACGACCGGCCATGACAGACGGCTCTGGCGTCGGCGAGTGCGGGCAAGCCCGCACGCCGTAACAAATGAATAGGAGCAGGACGCTCGTAACGGCGAGTGGCCAGCGAGCCTCGACCGGCCATGACAGACGGGGCGGGCGGTTAGGCTGGGCGCATGGTGCCGGGGTATGGCGGTGGGACGCTGGCAGATCTGCCGGGTTCGTTGCTGGCCGCGTTGGGCATGCGCGCGCCCAATCCGCTCGCGCTGGAGCCCGCGGAGCGCGTCTGCCTGTTCCTGGTGGACGGCCTGGGCGCCGAGTTGCTGCGCGCCCACGCTGATGCCGCCCCGTTCCTGGCGAGCCTGCGCGACAGGACGCTCACCGCCGGATTCCCCACCACGACCGTGACGAGCCTGTGCTCGCTGGGCACAGGGCTGACGCCGGGCGAGCACGGCATGCTCGGGCTGATGCTGGCCGTGCCGGGCGCCGGGCACCTGTTCAACTGCCTGCGCTGGACGCTGCCCGACGGTCAGACGATGGACCCGTACGCGTGGCAGCCCGCCGAGACCGTCTACGAGCGCGCCACCCGCGCCGGCATCGACTCCGTCTACGTCGCGCCCGCGGAGTTCGAGGGCACGGGGCTGACCAGGGCCGTCTACCGCGGCGTCCGCTATGCGGCGGCCGAGAGCGCCGACGAGCGCGTCGCCCGCGTGCACGAGGCGATGCGGCGGGGTCCCGCCCACGTCACCGTCTATTACGGCGATCTCGACGCGGCCGGCCACATGACGGGCTGGGGCAGCGAGGAGTGGCTGCGCCGGCTCGGCGTCGTCGACGGCATGGCCCAGCGCATCGCCGAGGGGCTGCCGCCCGGGTCCGCCTTCTACGTCACCGCCGACCACGGCATGGTCAACGCCGGTGAGAAGGTCGACGCGGAGAGCGTCCCCGAGTTGACGGCGGGGGTGGCGATGCTCGGCGGCGAGGCCAGGGCCCGGCACGTCTACGCCGAGCCGGGCGCGGCCGGTCAGGTGCTGGAGGCGTGGCGCGGGATCTTCGAGGGGAAGGCCTGGGTAGCCTCGCGGGAGGAGGCGGTCGAGTCGGGCTGGTTCGGGCCCCGCGTGCGCGACGCGTGGCTGGAGCGCATCGGCGACGTCGTGGCCGTCCCCCACACCGACCTGGCCATCACCGCCCCGTCGAACCATCCGGTCGAGGCGATCTTCACCGGTTACCACGGTTCGCTGACGGCGGCCGAGCTGAACGTCCCGCTGCTGGAGGTACGTACGTGACGAGCCCGCTCATCACACCCGCCGAACTCGCCGCGCTCGACGGCCTGACGGTGCTCGACGTCCGCTGGCGACTCGGCGGCCCGCCCGGAGAAAGGCTCTACCGCGAAGGGCATATCCCGGACGCCGTCTACTGCGACCTCGACACCGACCTCGCGGCACCTCCCGGCGACGGCGGCCGGCATCCGCTGCCGGAGTCCGGCGCGTTCCAGGACGCCATGCGCCGGCTCGGCGTGTCGGACCACCGGCCGGTCGTGGTCTATGACGACGCGGGATCCACGGTGGCGGCCAGGGCCTGGTGGGCGCTGCGCTACTTCGGCCACGGGCACGTCCGCGTGCTCGACGGCGGGTTCGCCGCGTGGACCGGCGCCGGGCTGCCGGCCACGAAGGAGCCCCCGGCCTCCGTCACCCCCGGCGACTTCACGGCGCGGCCGGGAGGGATGCCGATGCTGACGGCCGACGAGGCGGCCGCCCTGGCCGCGAAGGGCGTCCTGCTCGACGCCCGGGCCGCCGAGCGCTACCGGGGCGAGGTGGAGCCGGTCGATCCCGTGGCGGGGCACATCCCCGGAGCCGTCAACGCACCCACGACCGAGAACGTGGGCCCCGACGGCAGGTTCCTCGCCGCCGGCACGCTGCGGGCACGCTTCGCCGGTCTGGGGATCGACGGAGGGGTGGAGGCGGGGGCCTACTGCGGATCCGGCGTGACGGCCGCCCACGAGGTGCTGGCGCTGGAGGTGGCGGGCCTGCCCCCGGCCGCGCTGTATGTCGGCTCATGGTCCGGCTGGGTCGCCGACCCCTCAAGACCTGTGGCGACCGGCCCCAGCGCCTGACCCAGCATCTAATACAGCGCCCGGTCGCCTGCGCCGAAGCAGACGAACGCGTGCTCGCCCGTCTTGGCCGCGGCGCACGCCAGCGCCGCGTCCGGTGAGCGGCCGGCCACCACGAGCTCGTGGAACACCCCCATCATGGCCCGCGCCGCCTCATCCCGCACCGGTACGAGCCCCGCCACCACGCACGACGCCCCCTTGGCGAGGAAAGTGCCCGGCAGCCCGAGCGGAGCCCCGTCCACGGGCGCCCGCGACATCCCGGAGTTGCACGCGGACAGCACCACGAGCTCCGGCGACCGGGGCGCCTCCAGCAGGTCGTACGCCATCAGCGGCCCGTCCTCCAGCGTGATCCCGGACACCAGCGGGCTGCGCGCGTGGAACACCCCGTGCGCCGCGAGGTGCAGGACGTCGGCGGTCCGGAGCGCCCGCAGGACGTCGGCCGTGCGCGCGGGCGACTCGCGCCCTCCCGGGTGGCAGGCCAGGACGTGCGCCACTTCGGCGTGCGCGTGCGCCAGCGAGGGCCCGGCCGCGGCCACGACGACCGGGGGCCCGTCGTGGAGTGCGCGTTCGAGGTTCCTGGCGCGCATCCAGGCGGACGCGCTGGCGGCCACGCTCACGGGACGTTCCCGCAGGCAGGGGAGCGCGCCCCACGGCAGCGTGTGCAGCGCGCCCACGGGCACGGCGACGAGCGGCCCGTTGCCGAGTTCGGCGAGGAGCGGCTGCAGCACCAGCCGTTCGACGTCGGCCGCCGCGGCTTCGACGTCGCCGGGGCGGGCATGGCGGCGCAGCGAGTAACGCAGCCGCACGATCGACTCCTTGACCTCGCGTATGTCGGCCAGCCGCCGCAGCAGCACCCGCCGCTCGGAGATGAGGACGGCAAGCAGCGATTCCTCGTGGGTCACGAACTCCACCAGGCTCCCGGCTCCCAGCTGGGCGCGCACCCGCTCGGTGCCGGCGGGCGAGCCTGCGTGCGCGGGGGCGGTCACGGCCCGCCACCGTTCGCTCCACTCGAACACCTCCTCCACGCTTCCGTCGCGCACCGCCAGCCCCAGCCCGAAGGCCGCGAGCCGTTCACCGGCCCTGGCCGCGTGGGCCCGCAGCGACGGATCGTCGAACGTCTCGACCTGCTCGCTGACCTCCGACAGGCCGTCCTGGACGGCGCGGAAGGCGCCGGTGGTGTCCTCCTGCAGCGCGGCTTCGAGCGCGAGCGCGTGCTGGCGTACCGGTCCTGGGATCTGGGAGGCGAGCCGCCGGTCCTGCGGTTCGGAACCCAGCGGGGTGAGCCGGGTGCCGGCGGGGACCCAGCGTTCGCCGCGTCCGGCGTGCCGGGTGAGCCGGGCGAGCTGCGCGGAGGCGGTCGGGTGGTCGTCGACGTCGAGCGCCGCCTCGGCCGCGACCAGCCGCAGCGCCGCCCCCGCCTGCGGGGCGAAGCCGTTCTCCAGCTCGTCGGCGCACGCGATCAGCTCCCCGACCAGGGCGGGGGTAACGGGTTCGAGCGCGAGCCGCGAACGCAGCACGACCTCCTGGGCCAGCGGCAGCCAGCGGGTCCGCTCCTGCGCGGCCAGGTCGGCGGCGGCCTGCTCGGCCACCTGCCTGGCCTGACGCGGGTCGCCGGTGAGCAGCTCCACCTGGGCGAGCTTCAGCCGCGCCTCGGCCAGCGCCACCTGGGCGCCCGCGGCCTCCAGGTCGGGTACGGCCAGGCTCAGCATCGCGCGGGCCTCGCCGGGCAGGTGGGCGGCCAGCAGGGCGCCGGCGAAGTCGGCCCGCATCGTGGCCAGCCGCTCGGGAAAGCCGAACAGGGTGTCCTCGGCCTCCCGGTAGTGCTTGAAGGCCCCGGCGATGTCGCCCCGGCGTACGGCGAGGAACGGCAGGTTAGCGGCGGACAGCCGGGACAGGTGCAGAAGCCCCGCGTGCCGGGAGATCTCCAGGCAGGCGGTCAGGTCGCGCATCGCGGCGTTCCAGTCGCCGCGGTAGGAGTGGATGAGCCCGCGGTTGAGCAGGCCCCCCGCCAGGAACCTGCGGTCGTCGATGGTGCCGGGCGCGTTCACCAGGGCGCGCAGCGCGCGGTCGCAGGAGGCGATGGCCTCCTGGTGGCGGCCGAGGTGGGCCAGGGCGACCGCGCGCTGGGTGTCGAGCTTGGCGCGGTCGAGCGGGCGCAGGTAGGCCCAGGCCAGCGCGGCCACGCGCAGCGCCTGCAGGGGGTGGCCGCGTTCGGTGCGTACGGTGACGAGGGAGAGCCGCGCCTGCGCGAGCCGCTCCGGCGGTGCGCCGGGTGTGCCGAGGGCCTCGCGCAGATGCCGCTCGGCCTCCTCCAGGTCGCCGAGCTCGCGGGCGGCCAGCGCCATCGCCCTGAGCGACATGACCGCGGCCTCGGCGGATCCGGCGCGGCGGGCGGACTCCAGCACGAGACGGCCGGCGCGCATGGCGTGGCCGGGATCCACCAGGGAACGCAGCATCGCGGCCTCGGCCGCCCTGACGAGCGGATCGAGGTCGCCTGATGAGTCCGGGTATGCGCTCATGGCGGGCCTTGGTCTGACGGCCGGGCGGGGACGCGGCTCCCCTTTACGGCTGGCGGCTGGGGTCAGGGCCGGATGCGCACCCATCGGGTTTGTACGGGGGCGCGTCCGGGCCGGTGGCACACCACGCTGAGCCAGCCCGGAGGCAGGCCCGTCGCGGCGAAGTCGCCGTTGTGGGCGATGTGCCGGGTCAACGTGAGATGCGGGGTTTTCACGTCGATGACGGCGTCGTCCCCCGGGTGGGGCCACACCTGGCCCGCGACGTCGATGAGCCCGTCGCCCACGGTCGCCTCCAGGTCGAAGGTGAGGCCGTCGGTGACGAAGCGCACCAGGTGACAGCCGTCCGGGTCGCGCACGTCGGAGCCAGCGGAGGTGCGCGCGGCGGGCGCGGCGGTCACCGCACGGGGGACCCGCAGCCCGTAGACGTCACGTGCGGCGGCGGACACGTGGCTCGGGATGGGGTCGTTTCCCGCGGCCAGCCGGAGTGCCGCCAGGAAATACTCGTCGTTGATCATTGCGCGGTCTCCTGTGATGAGATCAGGGTGCGCAGTTTCTCAAGGCAGCGGGCCTTGGTCGGGCCCACACTGCCCACGGGCATGCCCAGCCGCGCCGCCATCTGCCGGTTTCCCAGGTCGATGGCGACGAGCTGGATGATCGTGCGGCAGGGCTCGTGCAGGGCGGAGACCTGCTTCCAGAGCAGGCGCCTGCCGTCGGCCTCCAGCACGGCGGAGGCGGGGTCGGGCTCGTCCACGGCCTCCAGAGAGAGCACGTCGTGGTCGAAGGGGGAGACGTCATGACGCTTGCGGAGGAACGCGTGAGCCTCGCGGCGCACGGTCGTCATGAGCCAGCCGCCGACCTTGGCCGGATCTCTGAGGGTGTGGAGGTTCTGGAGCAGCCGCAGCCAGGCTCCCTGGACGGCGTCCGCCGCGTCGGAAGGGCTGAGCCCGGACGCGCGGGCCACCGCCCACATCCGCGGCCCGTATCTGGCCTCCAGCTCGTCCCACGCCGTCCGGTCGTCTTCGGCCGCCGCCGTGACCAGCTCCGCCGGCTCGCGTGGATCGGGCATGCGGCCTCCTTCCGTGCGGCACGCCGAGGCGGTCATGCCTCTTCGTGATTGCGTGAGGACTGAGCGTAAACTCTACAGACTCGCCGGTACGAGAACCCCCAGATCCGGAATTTGCCGGGCCCCCTCGGCGTCGAGGAGCCGCGTCACCACCTCCTTCGCCGGCTCGTCCCTGGCCGCGCCGGCGATGGCGCCCGCCACCAGCGCGGTGGCGAACGACGTGCCGCTCCAGGTCGCGAAGCCCGCGAACTCGCCGCACTCCAGGTAGCTGCTGGTCAGCCAGTCGCCGCGGGCGCAGGCGTCCACCCAGGTGCCGTGCCCCGAATAGGGGGCCCGGCGCTCCTGCGAGTCGTCGACGGCCGCCACGCCCACGGCGCAAACCAGCGCGGCGGGCCAGAACGGCCGGTCGGAGGCGGTGTTGCCGGCGCAGGCCACGGTGACCGTGCCGCTCAGCGCGGCGACGGCGTCGGACAGCACAGGCGGCGGCCGGTCGTCGAAGGTGTGGCCGCCGAAGGACAGGTTGAGTACGTCGGGAGGCTGGTCGCGCATGCGGTGCAGCGCGCGTACCACGGTGGCCTCGTCGGCGAAGCCGTCGCCGTCGAGCACCCGGTGCACCCGCAGCGCCGCGCCCGGCGCCGAACGCGCCAGCAGGCCCGCGATGAACGTGCCGTGGCCCGACTGGGCGCCCTCCGCCGCGTCGGCGTCGTCGGGGCCGAGGCGCTCGTACCAGTCGCTGCTCGCCCACCACGGGTGCTTGGCGACCCCGGTGTCGAGCAGGCCCATGACCACGTCGGAGCGGGTGCGGCCAGGTTTGTACGGGATGGGCGGGCAGGGGAAGGGCCGGGACGCGGGGCCGCCGAAGAACAGGGGCTGGCCGCGGAACACGTGGTTCGGCGAGGCCCGCATGCCCTCGTCGCGGAGTTCGGCGGTGACCTCGCAGGGGTCGGCGCCGGGAGACAGGTGGATGACGCAGACACCGTCCGCCTCCGAGACTGCCTGGGTCCAGCGCGACGCGGCGGACAGCGCCGACCGGTCGGTCAGGACCTGACCTGGCCGGATATAGGCGTCGCCGACAGATTGCATGTCCATGAGCCCGTATCTTTCCTCGCGCGGCCCGCTGTCACATGCGACTCGCCCACCAAGTTGGTATGGCCCCCCACTGGTGCGTGATGGCGACCGACGGTAGTCTCTCCCTAGTCACTTGTGATCATCCCGGGACGAGGCCGTTGGGGAAGGCGCACCTCGTACCGAATGGGAGGTCCGGTGTCTGCTCGTGGCGTCCTTTACGTCCACTCGGCTCAGCCCGCGCTGTGCCCGCACATCGAATGGGCAGTCGCGGGTGTCCTCGGCGTGCCCGTAGACCTGACGTGGACTCCGCAACCCGCCGCGCCCAACGTCGTGCGTGCGCAGGCGGAATGGGAGGGCAGGCCCGGCGTCGCCGCGGCCATCGCCTCCTCGCTCATGGGCTGGCAGCGGCTCAGATTCGAGATCACCGAGGACGCCTCGCCGGGTGTCGACGGGTCCCGGCACGCCTACACGCCGACGCTCGGCGCCTTCACGGCGGTGATCGGCGCCTCAGGCGACATCATGATCCCCGAAGAGCGGCTGCGCGCCGCGATGATGATGGCCGCCGAGGGGCGGTGCGTGCTGGAGGACGAGCTCGACAAGATGCTGGGCAGGCCGTGGGACGAGGAGCTGGAGCCGTTCCGCTATGCCGGGGACGGCGCTCCTGTCCGCTGGCTGCACGCCGCCGTCTGACACCTCCCGCTCGGCACGAGCAGCGCCCCACGGCCGGACTCCGCTGCCCGGCAACGCAAAGGCCCCGCACCGGGACCGGTGCGGGGCCTTTGCGTTGCCGGCTGTGGCCGGCGGTTACAGCGGGATGTTGCCGTGGGCGCCGCGGGCCGGGGTGGCCTGGGCGAGGAGCTTGGCGATCGCGCCGCGGGTCTCCTCGGGCTTGATCACCTCGTCGATGACGCCCAGCTCTTGCGCCCTGGTCAGGCCGCCGGCGAGCTTCTGGTGCTCGGCGGCCAGCCGCTCTTCCAGAGCGGGCCGCTCGTGCTCGGGCGCGGCGGCCAGCTCGCGCCGCTTGATGACGCGCACCGCCGCGACGGCCCCCATCACGGCGACCTCGGTGGTGGGCCAGGCGAAGACCTTGGTGGCGCCCAGGGCGCGGGAGTTCATCGCGATGTACGCCCCGCCGTAGGCCTTGCGGGTGATCAGCGTGACCCGGGGCACCGACGCCTCGGCGAAGGCGTGCAGCAGCTTGGCCCCCCGGCGGACGACGCCGTCGTGTTCCTGGCCGACGCCCGGCAGGTAACCGGGTACGTCCACCAGGACAACCAACGGCACGCCGAAAGCGTCACACATGCGTACGAAGCGGGCGGCCTTCTCGGCGGACGTGGCGTCGAGGCAGCCACCGAGTCGCATCGGGTTGTTGGCGATGACCCCGACCGTCCGGCCGCCGAGCCGGCCGAGCGAGGTGACGATGTTGGGTGCCCACTTGGGGTGCAGCTCCAGGCCTGGCTCGTCGAGCAGGCCGTTGACCAGCGGCTTGACGTCGTAGGCGCGGCGAGCGGAGTCGGGAAGCAGGGTGGAGAAGTCCACTTCCTCGATCTCTCCCGTGCGCAGCCGGCCCTGGTGGCCGAGCAGCGTGGCGAGCTGGCGCGCCTTGAGGTAGGCGTCGGTCTCGGTCTTGGTGACGATGTGCGCCACGCCGCTGCGCTTGCTGTGGGGGTCAGGGCCGCCCAGGGCGGCGCTGTCGACGTCTTCGCCGGTGACGCTGCGGACCACGTCGGGGCCGGTGACGAAGATGCGGCCGGAGTCGGCCAGGATGACCAGGTCGGTGAGAGCGGGGCCGTAGGCGGCGCCGCCCGCGGCGGCGCCGACGACCACGGAGATCTGCGGCACGACGCCGGATGCCTTGGTCATGGCGGCGAAGACCCGGCCGACGGCGTGCAGCGACTCGACGCCGTCGGGGATGCGGGCGCCGCCGCAGTGCCAGATGCCGATGACGGGCACGCGTTCGCGCACGGCCACGTCGTAGGCGTGCACGATGTGCTCGCAGCCTTCACTGCCCATGGCGCCGCCCTGGAAGCGGGCGTCGCTGCAGAAGGCGACGACGGGGACGCCTTCGACGCGCCCCATGGCGGCGAGCATGCCGCTGTTGTCCTGCGGGGTGATGAGTCGTAGCGAGCCCTCGTCGAGCAGCGCGGTGAGGCGGGCGACGGGATCGCGGGGATCGGCAGGCTCCTGATCGGAGCCGGACGTCACCACCCGGTTGTCGAGGACGGTCACTTTATGCCCCCTTAAAGACGACGGTCACGTTGTGCCCGCCGAATCCGAACGAGTTGTTGACCGCGGCCACGTCGCCGTCGGGCAGCGTGCGGTTCTTGCCGTGGACGATGTCGACCTCGATGCCGTCGTCGAGGTCGTCGATGTTGATCGTGGCGGGAACGACCCGCTCCTGCAGTGCCTTGATCGTGAAGACCGACTCGATGCCGCCCGCGCCGCCGAGCAGGTGCCCGGTCATGGACTTGGTCGACGTCACCAGCGGGTGGGTGCCGATGGCCTTGGCCACGGCCTGCACCTCGCCGACGTCGCCCGCGGGCGTCGAGGTGGCGTGGGCGTTGACGTGCTTGACGTCGTGACCGGTGACGCCGGCGTCGGTGAGCGCCTGCGTCATCGCCATGATGATGCCCCGGCCGTCGGGCTCGGGCTGCGTGATGTGGTGCGCGTCGGCGGAGTAGCCGACGCCGGAGCAGTAGGCGTAGATGTGCGCGCCCCGCGCCCTGGCGTGCTCCTCCGACTCCAGCACGACGATGCCGGCGCCTTCGCCGAGCACGAACCCGTCGCGGCCGCGGTCCCACGGCCGTGAGGCGCCCGCCGGGTCGTCGTTGCGGGTGGACATGGCCCGCGCGGCCGCGAAGGCGGCGATGTTGAGGCCGTGGATGGCGGCCTCGGTGCCCCCGGCGACCACGACGTCGGCGCGGCCCACCCTGATCATGTCCATCGCGTGGCCGATGGCCTCGGCGCCGGACGCGCACGCCGACACCGTGGCGTGCACACCCGCCTGGGCGCCCAGGTCGAGCCCGATCCAGGCGGCCGGGCCGTTGGGCATGAGCATCGGCACGGTGAAGGGCGACAGCCGGTTCCAGCCGCGCTCGCGGTAGGTGTCGTAGGCGGACAGCGTGGTGTTGATGCCTCCGATGCCGCTGGAGACCACGACGCCGAGCCGCTCCGGCGGCACCTCGGGAGAGCCGGCGTCCTGCCAGGCCTCCCGCGAGGCGACCATCGCGAACTGCTCGCTGCGGTCGAGGCGGCGGGCCTCGGGCCGCGGCAGCACCTCGGCGGGGTCGACCGCGGCCGTCCCCGCGAACTTCACGGGGACGGTGTCGATCCAGTCCGTGGTGAGAGCCTTTACGCCCGACTGACCGGCGAGGAGCGCCGTCCAGGTCGAGGTGACGTCCCCACCGACGGGCGTCGTCGCGCCGAGCCCGGTGACGACGACACGTACCCGGTTCGCACTCACGTTTCGCGCTCCCTTGCTGATCAGTACTGGTCGGATCGGGTGTTGAGGCTCAGTTCTGGATGAACGTGAGGACGTCCTTGACCGTCTTCAGGTTCTTGAGCTGGTCGTCGGGGATCTCGACGCCGAACTCGTCCTGGGCGGCCACGGCGATCTCGACCATGGACAGGGAGTCGATGTCGAGGTCGTCCACGAAGCTCTTCTCGGGGGTCACCTCGGACGCCGGGATGCCGGTGATCTCATTAATGATCTTGCCGAGGCCCTGGAGGATGTCCTGCTCGGTGGCAGCCATGTCGCTGTTTCTCCTTTGGTTTCCTGGAATCTGTACGGCCGCGCCGCACAAGTCTTTCTCTGGGTGGCACGGTGCAGACCGTGCCCGATCCTACGGAATCTCGATCACTTGGCCCGCGTAGGTCAGGCCGGCGCCGAAGCCGAGCACCAGCGCGAGATCGCCCGTGCGGACCTCACCGCGTTCCACCATGCGCGAGAGCGCGAGAGGGATGGAGGCGGCCGAGGTGTTGCCCGACGTGACGATGTCGCGCGCGATGACGGCCTGGTCGGCGCCCAGCTTACGGGCGATGGCCTCGATGATGCGCAGGTTGGCCTGATGGGGGACGAATGCCGCCAGTTCGGACGGCTCGACACCCGCCCGCGAGCAGGCTTCGAGCGCCACCGGATGCAGCGCGGTGGTGGCCCAGCGGAACACCGTCTGGCCCTCCTGGCGGAGGTAGTCGGTGCGATCCTTGATGCTGATGGCCTCGGATTTGTCGCCGGCGCTGCCCCATACCACAGGGCCGATGCCGGGCGTCTCCGACGGGGCCACCACCGCGGCCCCCGCGCCGTCGGCGAAGATCACGGCGGTGGACCTGTCGGTCCAGTCGATCCACTGTGACAACTTCTCCGCGCCGATGACCAGCACGTTCCTGGCCGAGCCCGCGCGCACCGCGGCGCTGGCGGTGCCTAGGGCGTAGCAGAAGCCGGCGCAGGCGGCGTTGACGTCGAAAGCGCCGGGCGACTCGATGCCCAGCCGGTGGGCCACGATGGCGGAGGCGTTGGGGATCTGGGTCTCGAGCGTGCAGGTGGCGACGATGACGAGGTCGACGTCTTCCGGCGACAGCCCGCTCGCGGCCAGCGCCTTGCCGCCGGCGATGGTGGCCATGTCCTCCAAAGACTCGCCGTCGGGCGCGACCCTGCGCTCCTTGATGCCGACCCTGGAGCGGATCCACTCGTCGTCGGTTGCCATGGACTTGGCCAGGTCGTCGTTGGTGACCACGTTGGCCGGCTGGTAGTGGCCGAAGGCGAGCACCCTGCCGCCAGGGGCGATATCAGGAATTTTCACGCGATCAGCTCCCTGGCCCTGTCGAGGTCGTCGGGGGTCTTCAGCGCGACGGTCCGCACGCCGCGCATGCCGCGCTTGGCCAGACCGGTCAGCGTGCCGCCGGGCAGCAGCTCGATCATCCCGGTGATGCCGAGACCGGCCATGGTCTCCATGCAGGCGCCCCATCTGACGGGGCTGCTGACCTGCTGGACCAGCCGCTCGACGAACTCGGCGCCGCCGGCGACCGGCCGGCCGTCGAAGTTGGACAGCAGCGTGACCTTCGGGTCGGCGGGCGTGACGTTCGTCGCGGCCTCGCGCAGGCTCTCGACCGCCGCGGCCATGTGGGCGGTGTGGAACGCGCCTGCCACGGAGAGCGGGATGAGCCGGGCGCGGGCGGGCGGGTCGGCCTTGAACGCGGCCAGCTGCTCGACAGTGCCTCCCGCGACGATCTGCCCGGCGCCGTTGATGTTGGCGGCGGTGAGCCCGTGCCTGTCGATCGCGGTGAGGACCTCCTCCTCGACGCCACCGAGCACGGCCGTCATGCCGGTCTCGGTGATGGCGGCGGCCTTGGCCATGGCCTGGGCGCGGTCGCGGATCAGCGACAGCGCCTGCTCCGGGGTGAGCACCCCGGCAAGCGCTGCGGCGGCGAACTCGCCGACGCTGTGCCCGGCGACGAGGTCGGGGGCAGCGCCGAGCGCCTCGGCGGAGGCCAGCGCGGCGGCCACGAGCAGCGGCTGGGCGACGGCGGTGTCGCGGATCTCGTCGGCGCCGGCGGTCGTGCCCTGGGCGATCAGATCGACCCCGACGACCTCCGACCATGAGCCCAGCCTGTCGGCCAGACCGGGCAACTCAAGCCATGGAGTCAGGAAGCCTGGCGTTTGGGCACCTTGGCCCGGAGCGACGAGTACAAGCACAAAATCCACCATGCCCTGTAGAACTCCGACACGCGGATGGAGATCCGTACGAACTTTGTCCAGGGTGATTTGTAGGAACCCTACAGTGGGGATGACGGCGCGGTTACGTTAGAGCGCGCCAGCTCACCGCACTCTCCGCGAGCCTCCCGAGGATGAGCCCCACCTGGAGCGTGAAGGCGGACCGGCCCTCGGTGGGCTGGTAACCGGTCAGCTCGGTGATCTTCTTCAGGCGGTAGCGCACGGTGTTGGGATGGACGAACAACAACCTGGCCGTCGCCTCCAGCGACGTGCCCTGCTCCAGGTAGGTGGCCAGCGTGTCGAGCAGCGGAGTGCCCGCGAGCGGCAGGTAGACGCTCTCGATGAGCTGCCGCCTTGCGTCGAGGTCGCCGTCGAGCGCCCGCTCGGCCAGCAGGTCCCCGGCGTGCACCGGCCTGGGCGCGTCGGGCCAGCCCGACGACGCCTTGAGCCCTGCCAGCGCCGCCCTGGCCGAATTGGCGGCGGCGTGCAGGTCGGGCACCTCGGGGCCGATGACGATGGGGCCGACGCCGAAGCGGGCCACCACCTGCTTGGCCGCGTCGTTGACGCTGCCCGCGCCGCCCACGATCACGATCAGCCGGTCGGCCTGGACCCCCGCCAGCAGGTCCATGCCGATGCGCCGGCCCTTCTCCCGCAGGCCGTCGATGACCGCGCGCGGGTCGCCCTCGGGGGCGTGCCCGGCGATGACGACGACGGGGGAGGAGGTCCAGCCCAGGGCGGCGGCCCAGGAGTGCAGTCCGTCGTCCACCTCGCCGCGCACCAGGGCGTCGACGATCAGGGCCTCGAGCCTGGCGTCCCACGAGCCCCTGGCCTCCGCCTCTCGGGCGTAGACGTGGGCGGCGGCGAAGGCGACGTCGCGGGTGTAGCGCAGCATGGCCTGCTGGAGCTCGTCCTCGCCGCCCGGCGCGGCCAGCTCGTGGGTCTGCGCCTCGACCACCTCGACCACGACCCTGACGATGTCGACGGTCTGCTGGAGCGAGATCGACCGCTTGAGCTCGCGCGGCGCCGTGCCGAAGAACTCGATGCTGGGAGTGCGCCGCCCCTCACCCGCGGTCGAGAACCACTCGACGAACGCGGCGATGCCGGCCTGGGCCACGAGCCCCACCCACGACCGGTCCTCGGCGCTGAGCGCCCGGAACCACGGCAACTGCTCGTCCATGCGCGCCATCGCCGCCGTGCCGAGCGAGCCCATGGCCCGCTCGAGCCTGCGTGTGGTGTCCTCCCGGGTCCGCTCTGTCACGCCTCCTAGAGTGCCAGGTCCGCTCGGCTGACCGGAACGGTGGTTCGCCCTCTCAGATGACGGCGACGGCCGTGATGAGCCCGATCGCGACGTGGGTGACCGCGAGCACCCGCGCGCCCGGCTGCAGATCGGGCTCCTTGACCAGGTCGCGTACGGAGATGCCGACCACCCGGTCGAAGATCAGCATGGCCACGGTCTGCACCACGATGCCGACCAGCCCGAACACCGCCGTGCCCGCGAGGCCCTCCGTGAGCCGGCCTCCGGACGACCAGATCGAGGCGGCCACGATCAGCCCGATGGCGGCCATGGCCGAGCAGGTCAGCAAGGTGGCGTTGGGATTGCGCTCACTGCGGATGACCTCGCTCAGCTTGCCTGGCGTCGCCCAGTCGATCACATAGAACCCGACGATCATCAGGATCACGCCGACGGCTGCGTAAGCGGCGATGGCGCCCGAGCCGCGGGCGAGGAGTTCGAGAAGAGCCACGTCAGTTCCAATCAAGGGGTGCGGGTCCGCCCGGAGCGGGCGCGGGCAGGTGTCGGTCGGCGAGCACGTCAGTCAGCGATGCGGTGCGGGACGAACGACGAGGTGTCGTCGGTGATGAGGCCGGTGGTCTCCCTGATGCCGAGCCCGGCGGCCTCGTCGGCGACCGTCCACGCGCCGAGCACCGGCCGCTGCCCCTCGAAGACGGGCAGCGCCTCGAAGCCCTGGAACACGTATCCCTCGCGGCCGTAGGCGCCGGGTGTCTCCTGGGTGACGTCGGGGGTGACGATGCGCATGGAGGCCCCCTCCCTGCCGAGCAGCGGCTTGGCGATGTAGGAGGTGAGGTCTCTGGGGCCGTCGAGGTAGGCGGGCATGAGGTTGGGATGGCCGGGATAACGCTCCCACAGCAGGGCCAGCAGCGCCTTGTTGGACAGCAGGGTCTTCCACAGCGGCTCGATCCAGGTGGTGTGCCGTACGGCGTGCCGCCCGAAGTCCTCGGCCAGCATCCACTCCCAGGGGTAGAGCTTGAACGCCGAGCGGATCATCCGCTCCTCGACGTCGACGAAGCGGCGGTTGAGTGAGTCCCAGCCGATGTCCTCCATGGCCACGGAGACGGTCTGCAGGCCGGCCTGCTCGGCGGTCTCCTGGAGGTAGGCCACGGTCATGGCCTCCTCGCCCGTCTCGTCCATGTTGGTGAAGGCGAAGTGCGTGGGCCCCGGCGGCAGCCCCAGCCGGGACCAGCGGTCGATGAGCCGCTCGTGCACGGAGTTCCACTGGTCGTCGCCGGGATGCAGGTCCTGCAGCCAGAACCACTGGATCACCGACGACTCCACCAGCGAGGTGGGCGTGTCGGCGTTGTACTCCAGCAGCCTGGCCGGGCCCGTGCCGTCGTAGCGCAGGTCGAAGCGGGCGTACAGGTGGGGGTCGCGGCGTTCCCAGGAGCGCGCGACGTCCTCCCACGCCCATTCGGGGATGGCGAAGTCGGCGAAGCGGCCGGCCGAGACCACGTGCTCGACCGTGCTGAGGCACATCGCGTGCAGCTCCTCGACCTGCTCCTCCAGCGCCTCGACCTCGTCCATCGACAGGACGTAGTGGACGGACTCGTCCCAGTAGGGGCGGCTCAGCCCCGACGGGTGTGCGGCCTTGTGGTAGGCCAGGCCCTGGCCCTCGATCGTCTTCTCCCAGCCTGGCCTGGGAGTGCCGTGCTCGCGCCGCACCTGTCAGCCCCCGCCGCCCCATCTGCTCCCGAAGCCGCCGCGTTGGATCGACTTGCCGCTGCGGGTGTTGATGTCGACGTTGGACGGGCGGTAGGTGGTGCCGCCGCGCACGCGGTTGCCGACCCGCGTGCCGCCGTAGTACCAGAGGTAGGCCCCGCGCGACCCGCCGTAGTAGTGCGTGCCGCCGTCGTCATCGTCGCAGTGGTCGTCGTCGACGATCTGGTAGGAGCCGTCGTCGAGCTGCATGACGCAGTCGGCGGTGACCTCCTCGTCGTCGTCCTGCACGGCGGCGCAGTAGCCGACCAGCATCACGGACAGGACGCCCAGAATCGTGAGTGGGACGGCCTTCGACGCTTTCCGCGGGGGCTGTGGAGGGGAGTGGTG
>NZ_JAAAHR010000193.1:0-17682 GCF_009908215.1 Nonomuraea sp. K271
CTCGTGGCATGCGGCGGGGACGCGGAAGGCGGCGACACCACGCTGAGATACGCCTGGTGGGGCAACACCATCCGGCAGCAGAACTACACCAAGGCCCTCAAGGAGTTCTCCGGCAAGAACCCGGGCATCCAGGTCGAGCCGGAGTTCGCCGAGTACTCCGCCTTCCAGGAGCGTATGACGACGCAGATGGCGGCCCGCGACGTCGCCGACATCTTCTGGATCGCCTCAGCGCAGGTGCTCACCTACAACAAGAGCAACCTCTACCGCCGCCTCGACGACATCCCCACTCTCGACCTGTCCGACTACTCCCAGCAGGAGCTGGACTCGTTCAAGCTGAACGGGCAGCTCAACACCATGCCGTTCGGCGTCTTCGTCCCCGTCATGCGCTACAACGAGACGTTCGCCGAGGAGGACGACGTCGAGCTCCCGCCCGGCGACGCCGACTGGGACGCCTGGGCGACCTTCCTCATCGACTACTCCAAGGACAACTCCGGCAAGCGCAAGGGCATGCCGTACGAGGCCGACGCCGACATGTGGTTCGAGGCGTGGCTGCGCCAGCGCGGCGAGCAACTGTGGACCGAGGACGGCAACGCGGGCTTCACCGCCGACAGCGTGCGCGCCTGGTTCGACTGGTGGGACAAGATGCAGAAGGCCGGAGCCGTGCTGACGCTCAGCGAGCAGGAGGGAATGGGCCCCGACTGGGCGCTGGTCGGCGAGAAGGTGCTGGCCAAGGTGGGCAACTCCAACCACATCATCGACGACGCCAAGATGTTCCCCGACCACCGCTTCAGACTGCGCGGCATGCCGGTGGCCAAGGACGCGCAGGCCGGCCATCCGTTCCTGTACTTCCCCCGGATGGCGATATATCAGGGCATCGACGAGGAGAACCTGGAGGCGGCCGGCAAACTCGTCAACTACAACACCAACGACCCGGCCATGCTCCAGACCGTCGGCCTGACCATGGGCGCGCCGGTCAACCCCAAGGTCTTCCAGCAGACCCTCGACACGGCGAGCGGGGACGAGAAGGAGATGCTCACCGCCGTGCAAAGCGTTCGCGAGGCCGAGCGCCGCCCCCGCTTCGAGGCGCCCCCGGGCACGAGCACCTGGCGCACGGCCATGGCCCGGGCCGCCGAGGAGATCTCACTCGGCCGGCTGAGCACCGCCGACGGCGCCACGCGGCTCCTGGACGAGATCAAGACCGGCATCACGCGGGCGCGTTAGGAGATCCTCGTGCCGATCAAGCGAGCCAGACGAGGGCCGCGCGGCCAGGGCGCGGCCGCGCACGTCTTCCTCATCCCATGGTGGCTCGGCCTCGTGCTGGTCACGGCCGTGCCGCTGCTCGCCTCCCTCTATCTCGCGTTCACCGACTACAACATCCTCAGCTCGCCGGAGTTCAACGGCCTCGCGAACTTCCGGCGGATGTTCGAGGACGAGTACTTCTGGGCGGCCGTGCGGGTGACGCTGGTTTACGTCCTGGTCTCCATCCCGCTGCAGCTCGGCTTCGCGCTGCTGCTCGCCCTCATCCTCGACAGGGGCCTGCGCGGCCTGGCCTTCTACCGCAGCGCCTTCTACCTCCCGTCGCTGCTCGGCACCAGCGTCGCGGTCGCGATCCTGTGGCGGCAGGTGTTCGGCGACAGCGGCCTGATGGACCGGGCTCTGTCGTTCTTCGGGCTGGAGCTGGGCAGCTGGCTGCAGAACCCGAGCCTGTCGCTGTCGACGCTGATCGTGCTGAACGTGTGGACGTTCGGCTCGCCGATGGTCATCTTCCTCGCCGGTCTCCGCCAGATCCCCGAGGAGCTGTACGAGGCCGCCAGGGTCGACGGTGCGAGCGTCGTCCGGCAGTTCACCGGCGTCACGATCCCGCTGCTGACCCCGATCATCTTCTTCAACCTGATCCTGCAGACGATCGGCGCCTTCCAGACCTTCACCCAGGCCCACGTCGTCAGCGGTGGCACCGGAGGCCCGGCCAACTCGACGCTGTTCTACACGCTCTACATCTACCAGCAGGGATTCACGAACTTCGACATGGGCTACGCCTCCGCGCTGGCGTGGGTGCTGATGGCCGCGATCTGCCTGGTGACGGCCGTGCACTTCGTCCTGTCGAAATACTGGGTCTTCTACGGAGACGACTGATGACGA
This sequence comes from Nonomuraea sp. K271, assembly GCF_009908215.1. Classification (NCBI taxonomy): domain Bacteria; kingdom Bacillati; phylum Actinomycetota; class Actinomycetes; order Streptosporangiales; family Streptosporangiaceae; genus Nonomuraea; species Nonomuraea sp. K271. Next base: position 2,140 of record NZ_JAAAHR010000193.1, read on the forward strand.
CCGCGAACCTCGACTCCGCGCGTACCCGATCAAAGGCGGCCGCGCGGCGGCGCGTCCGCCGCGACCTGCTCAAACACCTCGGCCTCGGCGCATTCGTGCTGCTGATGCTCTATCCGCTGGCCTGGATGATCGTCAGCTCGCTCAAGCCCGACCACCTCGTCCTCACCGAACCCGGGCTCATCCCCAGCGAGATCACCTTCGACAACTTCGTCGAGGGCTGGCACGCGCTCAACCGCCCCTTCTCGGTCTTCTTCCTCAACTCGCTGCTCGTCACCGTCGGCGCGATCGCCGGCAACCTGTTCTCCTGCTCGCTGACCGCGTTCGCGCTGGCCAGGCTGGAGTTCAGGATGCGCGGCGTCTATCTCGCGATCACGCTCGTGTCGGTGATGTTGCCGATGCACGTGCTGGTGATCCCGCAGTACATCTTCTTCTCGCAGCTCGACCTGGTGAACACGTATTTCCCGCTGATCGTGCCGAAGTTCCTGGCCACCGACGCGTTCTTCATCTACCTGATGGTGCAGTTCATCAGGACCATCCCGCGCGACCTCGACCGCGCGGCCTGGATCGACGGCTCGGGGCCGTTCCGCACCTTCTGGTACGTGATCCTGCCGCTGATGCGGCCCGCGCTCGTCACCACCACGATCTTCACGTTCATCTGGACGTGGAACGACTTCTTCGTGCCGCTGATCTATCTCACGTCGCCGAAGATGTTCACGGTGCCGGTGGCGCTCAACTCCATGGTCGACTCCGAGTCGCAGGGCGGCGTGGGCATGTTGTTCGCGATGTCGCTGGTGTCGCTGCTGCCGGTGCTCATCTTCTTCGCCATCGCGCAGAAGCAGCTCATCCGCGGCATCGCCACGACGGGGCTCAAATGAGGATTCTGTTCACCGGCGACCACGACGAGGACGTGCGCCGCGGCGTGCGCGAGGCGGCCCCGCGGGCGAGCGTCGCGTTCGGGGCGGACCTGGCGGAGGGCATCGAGGAGGCGGACGCCGTCGTCGGCCACGTGCCGGACGCCCTGCTGGCCAGGGCGCGCAGGCTGCGCTGGGTGCACAGCCCGGCCGCCGGCGTGGACGGCGTGTTGTCGGGCGCGCTGCTCGACAGCGACGTCACGCTCACGTCGTCCGCGGGCAACGGCGCGATCCCGCTGGCCGAGCACGCGATGTTGCTGATGCTCATGCTGAGCAGGGACGTCCCCCGCTGGCAGCGCGCGCAGGCGGAGCGCCGATGGGACCGTCACACGCACGGCGAGCTGGCGGGCGCGACCGTCGGCCTCTACGGGCTGGGCAACGCGGGGCTCGACCTCGCGGCCAAGGCGAAGGCGTTCCACATGCGGGTGCTCGGCATGCGCCGCAGGACCGGCGTGCCCGCGCTGGGCGTGGACGAGCTGTTCGGCCAGGACGCCTTCCACCGGTTCCTGGCCGCGTGCGACTTCGTGGTGGTGACGGCGCCGCTCACGCCGGCCACCTCGGGGCGTTTCGACCGGGCCGCGTTCGCCGCGATGAAACGTACGGCGTGCTTCGTCTGCGTCTCCCGCGGCGGCATCGCGGACGACGACGCCCTGCTCGACGCGGTGCGGCGGGGTGAGATCGCGGGGGCCGGGCTGGACGCGCACGGCGTGGAGCCGCTACCTCCGCGCAGCCCGTTCTGGACGCTGCCGAACGTCATCGTCACCCCGCACAACGGCGCCACCACGCGGGAGACCGCACGCCGGGGAGTGCGGATCATGCTCGACAACGTGGGCAGGTTCGCCCGTGGCGAGCCGCTGCGGAACGTCGTCGACAAGGCGGCCGGGTATTGAGGCTAGTATACTTGTCTGACGATATGCCCGGCGTTCGGCGATCCTTGGGAGGGGTCCTTTGGACGGCCAGACCAGCTTTTCTCTCGGACCTTCGTCTCTGACGGAAGCGCTTTACGAGTCCGTGCGCAAGCGCATCGTCAACGGCGAGATCGCGCCGGGGGAGAAGCTCACCGAGATCCGCATCGCCGGCGAATACAGCGTCGCACGGCCCACCGCGAAGGCGTGCCTGGAACGGCTCACCGCGCTCGGATTGTTGCGCCGCACCACCCACAAGACCGCGGTCGTCCCCAAGCTCGACGAGGACGACATCCGCGACCTCTACTTCAGCCGCGAGACCGTCGAACGCGCGGCGGTCGCGGCGCTCGCCCGCACCGCCACCGTGCCGCAGCCCGCCGCCCGCGCGCAGGCGGCGATGAAGGCGGCGGCCGGTGACATGGCCTTCGCCAGCCAGGTGGAGGCCGACATCGCCTTCCACTCCGCGCTGGTCGCGGCCGTGGGCAGCCGCCGGTTGTCACGCATGCACGAGGTGATCCTCGGCGAGGTGCACCTGACGATGGGCCAGTTCCAGGCCCACAGGACCACGCACCCCATGAACGTGGTGCACGAGCACGACGACATTCTCAAGGCGATCGGCGACGGCGACCCCGAGCGGGCCCAGCAGCGCCTCGCCCACCATCTCGACCAGGCCCAGGGCCGCCTGCTCGGCCAGTTGCGCCGCGAGCGGTCAGGAGAGGCCACCGCGTAGGAGCTCATGTGACCAGCTGGACCGTCAACTGCTCGATCCTCTACACCGGCCTTCCCCTGCTCGACCGCCCCGCCGCGGCGGCCGCCGACGGGTTCACGGCGGTCGAGTTCTGGTGGCCGTGGCCGCGCGCCGTGCCCGCCGACCGTGACGTGGACGCGTTCGTACGCGCCGTCGAGAACGCGGGCGTGCGGCTGACCGGGCTCAACTTCTTCGCGGGCGACATGGCGGCCGGCGACCGCGGCCTGGTGTCGTGGCGCGGGCGCTCCCGCGAACTGCTCGACAACATCCCCGTGGTGGCGGCCATCGGCGAGCGGCTGGGCTGCCGGGCGTTCAACGCCCTGTACGGCAACCGCGTCGAAGGGGCCGATGCGAAGGAGCAGGACGACCTGGCCGTGGAAATGCTGGCGGCCTGCGCGCGCGGAGTCGACGGCACCGTGCTCGTCGAGCCGGTCAGCGGCGCGCCGCGCTATCCGCTGCTGACGGCCGCCGACGCGGTGACCGTGCTCGACCGGCTGGCCGAGGTGCCCAACGTGGCGTTGCTGGCCGACTTCTACCACCTGGCCGTCAACGGCGACGACGTGCCCGCCGTCATCGGACGGCACGCCGCGCGCATCGCGCACGTACAGATCGCCGACGCTCCGGGCAGGGGTGCGCCGGGTGAGGGGTCGCTGCCGCTCCGGCAGTGGATCGCTGACGTGTACGCAGCCGGATATGACGGATATGTCGGCCTCGAATACCGTTCCGACGGCCCCGGCGCCTTCGACTGGCTCCCCCGCCCGGACCGAGCCGCCTGAAAGACCGGCGCGGGAGGGAACGGCGAGACAGACAGACCAGCGCGGGCGGATCGCAACGCCGGGCGCACCAAGGGAGAGGAACGTCGTGAGCACCATCGCCTTCATCGGCCTCGGCATCATGGGCAGCCCCATGGCCGTGCACCTGGTCAGGGCCGGGCACACCGTGGCCGGCTACAACCGCTCGCCCGAGAAGACCAGGGCCCTGACCGAGGCGGGCGGCCGCGCGGCCGCCTCGATCGCCGACGCCGTGACGGGAGCCGACGTGGTCGCCCTCATGGTTCCCGACTCCCCGGACGTACAGGCCGTGCTGACCGGCGATGACGGCGTGTTCGCGAACGCCGCTCCAGGAACGCTGATCATCGACTTCTCGTCGATCCGTCCCGACGTCACCCGCGAGCTGGCCGCGGAGGCGTCCGCCCGTGGCCTGCGCTATCTCGACGCGCCCGTCTCCGGAGGCGAGGCGGGCGCCAGGAACGCGGCTCTGTCGATCATGGTGGGTGGTGACGGCGACGCCTTCGCCGCGGCCAAGCCGATCTTCGACGCGGTGGGCAGGACCGTCGTGCACGTCGGGCCGAGCGGCGCGGGCCAGACGGTCAAGGCGGCCAACCAGCTCATCGTCGCCGCGAACATCGAGGCGCTGGCCGAGGCGGTCGTGTTCCTGCGGGCGTACGGAGTGGACCTGGAGGCGGCGCTCGACGTGCTCGGCGGCGGCCTGGCGGGCTCGGCGGTGCTGAACCAGAAACGCCGCAACATGCTGGACCACGCGTTCGAGCCCGGCTTCCGCATCGCCCTGCACCACAAGGACATGGGCATCGTCACGTCGGCGGCCCGCGAGGCCGGGGTGGTGCTGCCGCTCGGCGCGCTGGTCGCCCAGCTCGTGGCCGCCGCCAACGCGTCCGGTGACGGCTCGCTCGACCACTCCGCCCTGCTCCGCGGCGTCGAACGCCTCTCCGGCGACCTCTGAGCCCACCGCTAGGGGCGCGGCGACGGTTCAGCTGTGGCGTTCGGCGCTGAGGCGCCGGGTCAGCGCTCCGGCCGTCAGCGGCTCCTCGGGCGGGGAGGGCGCCGGGTGGGCGCGCATGCCGGCGAGCACCAGCCGCACCGCGCGCTCCCGTAGCTCGTCGCCCAGGTCCGCGGGCAGCGTGGGCAGCCCGCGGACGAGTAGCCCGACGACCCCCATGACGTCGCCCGTGCCGACGTCGGTGCGCAGCGCCCCCTCGTCGTGGGCGGCGCTCACGATCTGGTCGAGCACCTCAAGCAGGCGGACGCGGCCCTCGTCGATCTCGGGCGTGCCGGCCACGCGGTGCGCCTGCGCTCCCGCGACCGAGATGAGCAGGTCGAGCCGCAGGTCGGCGCAGCCGTGCACGAACCGGCTGAGCGCGTCCCACGCCCAGGTCTCCTCCTCGCGCGCCTTCTGAGCCAGCGCGATCATGCGTTCGAGGGCGTCGGCCAGCACGGCATGGATGAGGCTGTCGCGGTCGGGGAAGTGCCGATAGAGCGTGCCCGCCCCCACACCGGCGAGCCGCGCGACCTCGTCCATCGTGGTGTCAGGGCCGTGCTCGGCGAACACCCCCCTGGCCGTGTCGATGATGAGCTCCCGGTTGCGTTGTGCGTCCGCTCTCGGTTGGCCCGGCGCGCGCATATCGGCTGGCCGCCTCTCGTGTGCTGGAGATCGCTTGACGTGGCTCTCCACAGCAGCATAACGTCGGAAAGCGGAGACAATCTCTCCGCTTAGAGGTGTGTCCATGATGAGTACTCGGGCGCTCAGGCAAGCCGCCCGCGATAAACCTTCCTGGCCCGCCCGTACACCTCGAGGTGGTCGCCGAGCTGCTCCTCGGTCTCGAACGTGCCGAACTCGCGCAGCAGTTCCTCCAGCCGGTCCAGCCACGCCAGGCACCACCGCACGTCCGCCTCCCTGGCCACGTGGGAGCCCGCGACGTCCACGTACACCGGGCTGGTGTGCGCGTACGCGCCGCGCCCGTGCAAGGTGCGCGGGTGCGGCGGGCCGGTGGCGACGGCGACCACGTACGTCGGCTCGTCCGCGACCAGCGACGTGGTCAGCCGCCCCGGCGGGCCCTGCGCCAGCACGCCGTCGGCGGTGCGGATCTCCAGCCGCTCGACCTCGGGGCCGATCGAGGTGACCACGATCTCCGCGCGCCGCCCGGCCGCCAGATCCACCGTGTCGCCCGGCCCGTGCCCGTTCACCGTGAGCTCCAGCCACGGTCCCGTCGTGGCGAACGTGCGGCCGAGCAGGATCGCCTCGGCGTACGACTCGGCCGTGAGCGGGCCCGCCACGTTGGCGTACACCCGTTCCCATCCGGGCGGGCTCGATGCGGTCCCGCGGCGGCAGAACGACAACACCGCGTCGGTGCCGGCCGTGACCGCGAGCCTGTTGCCCGCGCCGACGAGTCGCCGGTAGACGGCCGCCGTGGCGTCGATCGAGGAGTGGTTGAGCACGTCGAGGGCGTCGACCAGGCCCAGCGCGGCGTCCGCGACGATCTCTCTGGCCGAGCAGTTGCGCCCGCGGCCGAGCACCGCGCCGGGCGGATCGTCCTCGCCGAACGCCGTGTGGAAAGGATGCCCGTACCCGATCACCCCGCCGAGCGCCCGCAGCTCCTCGCACGCCACGGTGTTGGGCGGCCAGTCGGCCGTGCCCTGGAAGCCCGTGTGGCAGCGCCGCGGCGGCTCGCGCAGCCCGAACGCGGTGAGGTGCCCCACCAGGTCGCTGCGGTATTCGACGCCGATCCTGGCCAGATGCCTGTCGTCCGACCACGGCAGGTCCTCGCCCGCCCAGTGCGCGAGCGCCTCCAAATCGTAGACCCGCCCGCTCGCCACGTTGCCCGCCACGAGGTTGAGCACGTGCAGGTCCTCGCCGTGCTGCGCCGCCGCGGCCAGTTCGGGCGCGGCGGGCTCCTCGCCCATCCAGTTGAGGTGTACGTGCAGGTCGCCGCCGTACCACCCACGGGCGGCGGCGTCGTAGAGCCGTTCGGGCGCCAGCTCGACCAGCGTCTCCGCGCCCGCCTCCGGGGTGATGACGACCTCGGCCGACGTGTACTCCATCCCTCTCGCCACCGTCACCGTGACCGGTTCGGCGGGCACCGCGACCACGAGGTCGTCGCCATGGAAGTACGGCCGGCGCTGGGCGTCGACCTTGCGGGGGGCGCCCTCGGGATACCAGCCCTGGCCGTTCGCGCCCGTGACGCTCCACCGGCACGGGAACCCCGCCCGCACCCTGACCGCTGCCCGCGTCGCCCGGCGGCGCAGCGGAGCCAGGTCCACCGGCCGGCCGCCGGCGGTGACGGACTCGCCGGCCTCGACCACCTTGGCGCCGCGCGGCGGCACCTCGTACGCGGTGCCGTCCACCACGACCGTGACGGGCGCGTCCCTGCTGGAGTCGACGAGCAGTGACGTGCGGAACGGCCGGTCGTCCAGCACGACCTGTGTCACCGCCTCCAGCGTGACCCCTCCGGGGGTCAGCCGCAGCGCGGGCAGGTTGTCCACGACGTCGCCGCCGAGCGCGTCGCGCACCACCTCGTCGGCGTGCACCTCGCCGAGAAGGTCTTCGAGCTCGTCCTGGGGGATGCCGGGATGGCGTTCGGCGAGCAGGCGCAGCGCCGCCCCCCAGAAGTCGTAGCGGTTGTCGAGGAAGACGGTGGTCCAGGCCTGGACGACGTACGTGAGAGGCGGCTCGCCCCAGCAGACGCCGTGCGTGTCGCGCAGCGCACGGTAGCCGGCCAGCGCGCGAGCCACCGGTTCGGGGAACAGCGGATCGTCACGCATCGGACACTCCCTGAATCGGACGCGTCGTCATCGTGACATGAATCGACCGCTATGTCCCCCGCGATGAACGGTCAGGCACGTCCCAGGCTGAACGTCGGCTGCCCAGGAACGCTCTGCTCGGCGTCCAGCGCCTTGTCGTCCAGAATCGGCGCCGCGTCCTCCGACACGAAGACCCGCACGTCTCCCTTCTCCACGACCTGGTCGCCCGCGTAGGGCGTGCTCACCAGAGTGACTTCGAGCGTCCCCGCCTCATCGGTCTTCGGGGCGATGCGCAGGCCGGCGTCGGCCGGCACCTCCTGGCCGACCATGAGGTCGCGGATCGCCTCAACGGCGTTGTCTGTAAGCGTCAGCACAACAGGCTCCTTTCGGTCGTGAAACCTCCGCCTCCCCTCCGGCCTGCGCCCCAAACCCGGGCGGGCCTCCACCGGAAAGCGGGTGGCCCGGCATGCCCGTACGGGTCGCGGGTAGCGGGACGCTCATGACCAAGACCGAAGAAGCAGTCATGGACGTACTGCTCGACCGATACGGCCGCACGTACGCCGCCGAGGCCGGGATCAAGCTGGCCGACCAGCCGAAACCGCTCTACCAGTTGCTCGTCCTCGCCACCTTGCTCAGCGCGCGGATCTCGGCGGACGTGGCCGTGGCGGCCGCTCGTGAGCTGTTCGCGGCCGGGTACTCGACGCCGAAGGCCATGCGGGAGGCGAGCTGGCAGGACCGGGTGGACGCGCTGGGCCGGGGCCACTACCGCCGCTACGACGAGCGCACCGCCACCATGCTCGGCCGTGGGGCCGAACTGCTGCTCGACCGGTGGAAGGGCGACCTGCGCCGCCTGCGCGACGAGGCGGGAGGCGACCCGCGCGGGATCCACGAGCTGCTGACGGAGTTCCCCGGGCTCGGGCCGACCGGCGCGGACATCTTCCTGCGTGAGGTCCAGGCCGTCTGGCCCCAGGTCGCGCCGCACCTCGACAAGAAGGTGCTGGACGGGGCGGCCGAGGTGGGGCTGCCGCGCCAGGAGCGCTCGCTGGCCCGGCTGGCCGAGTCCGGCCACGAGCTGGCCCGCCTGTCCGCCGCACTCGTACGGGTGTCCCGCAGCAAGCGCATCGCCCAGGAGGTCAAGTCCGCGGCGGCCCGCTGACGGCCCGCTGACGGGGCGGGATGATCCCGCTCTGTTAGGTTCGACGTATGGGTGAGTTTGTGAGCGTCGAGGTGGCCGACCAGATCGCCACGATCCGTCTTGACCGTCCGAAGATGAACGCCCTCAACGGCCAGGTCCAGCAGGAGATCGGCGAGGCCGCCGGCATCGTCGACGCCGACCCGCAGGTGCAGGCGGTGATCATCTACGGCGGCGAGAAGGTCTTCGCGGCGGGTGCCGACATCAAAGAGATGGCCGACATGTCCTATGCCGACATGTCCACTCATTCCCGTACGCTGCAGGACTGCTTCACCGCCGTAACCCGCATCGGCAAGCCGGTCATCGCCGCCATCACCGGCTACGCGCTGGGCGGCGGCTGTGAGCTCGCCCTCTGCGCCGACTTCCGGGTCGCCGGGGAGTCGGCCAAGCTGGGCCAGCCCGAGATCCTGCTCGGCATCATCCCCGGCGCGGGCGGCACCCAGCGCCTGCCCCGCCTGGTCGGCCCGGCCAGAGCCAAAGACCTGATCTTCACCGGCCGACACGTGGCCGCCGCCGAGGCCCTCGCGATGGGCCTGGTCGACCGGGTGGTGCCGGACGAGCAGGTCTACACCGCCGCCCTCGAATGGGCGGCCACGTTCGTCGGCGGGCCCACGGTCGCGCTCCGTGCCGCCAAGCAGGCCGTTGACCAGGGGCTGGAGGTCGACCTGGACACCGGCCTCGAGATCGAGCGGCTGCAGTTCGCCGGCCTCTTCGCCACCGACGACGCCAAGATCGGCATGCGGGCGTTCGCCGAGAAGTCCAAGCCCAAGTTCACGGGGCGATAATGTCCTTCTGGACATGTCACCGCAAACTGGACGGAGCTGCTGGGGGACCTTGATAACCCCTCGGTAGCTTCGTCCGTCCCGGCTGTGGTTTGCCAGTATCGTGGCGTTTCATGATGCGCGTTCCCGTCCCTGTCCGGCTGCGCAAAGCCGTGCGTACGTGGTTCGACTCCCGTTACATCTCGATCGCCGATCACCGTCAGGACATCAGGGACGCGCTCTGGGAGGTCCAGACGCTGCGCCGGGAGATGGCGACCCTGCAGGGCGAGGTGGAACGGCTGCGGAACGCGCGCCCGCCGGCGGCCGCCGCCAGGACCCACAGCGCGGGCGCCGGCGACAGGGCAGGCAGTGCCGACAGCAGGGTCGGCCGCGTCGAGGTCAAGGCCGACAAGGCCTACGGCAAGGCCGACGACGCCCACCGGCTCGCGCAGGAGACCGCCAAGGCACTGGACGGTGTGCTGCAGAACGAGGTCCTCGTCTGGCAGGCCATCGACGACCTGCGTACCCGCCTGGCCGGAGGAGAGGTCCCCGCGACCTCCCGTACGACAGCCGAGGCGGCAGAGCGGGCGGGCTCCGGGCGCGTCCCGCCGGAGGCGGAGCGCACGCCGGGGCGTGCGGCGGACGAGCTGGTGCAGGGGCGTTCCGGGGACGAGCGGGTGCGGGGGCGTTCCGAGGAGCAGCCGTGCGCGTGACCTGGACGGGCGCCGACCTGACGTTCCGCCTGGACCCCGACGACGAGATCACCGGCAAGGCCTCCGACGAGCACCCCATCAAGCTGGCCACCAACTCCTGCTCCGTCGGCGGCGTCCCCGCCGACGCGCACCCCGACCTCTTCGCCCTCGCCGCGTGGACGATCGTCGCGCCGTGGACCCGCCGGCGCGTCTCCTTCGACCGGGCCATATCGGCGGAGCTGGCCGAGGCCCTGCACGCCGGCTGGGGGATCGATGCGGGTCCGGTGGGAGCGGAGCAGCGTGGCCCGGGGGACAGGCTCGCGATCTCGTACAGCGGCGGCGCGGACTCCGTCGCGGCGGCCGCCATCTACGCTGAGGCGCCGTTCGTGCACTTCCAGCGGGTGCCGCACCGGCGGGTCCCCAACCGCTGGCCCCACTACCGGTCCGACGTGCTGGCCAGGCTGGCCGAGCGGACAGGCCGCGAGTTGTCCGTGGTCACCTCCGACCTGGAGTACACCCTCGCCGAGCCGCGTCCCGGCTATCCCGAGCACCACGCGGTGGGGGCGGGCGCGCTGCTCCTGGCCGACCAGCTGGACCTCGGAGGGCTGGCCTTCGGCTATGAACTCGGTTCACGCTGGCTCGGCGGGGATCGCTATGTGTTGCGCTACACCCCCGACAACCCCATGTGGGCGCCGCACGGCAGATGGGGCCGTTTGTTCGCGGCGGCGGGCGTGCACATTGTGTTACCCGTGGGCGGCGTGAGCGAGGCGGTCACCATGCGCCTGGCCCTGAACTCCGATCTCAGGACGTACGTGCGCTGGTGCCTGCGCGGCACCGACGGGCCGTGCCGCGCCTGCGGCAAGTGCCTGTACAAGGAGCTCATCCAGGCCGCCATCGAGCGTCGCCCGCTCGACACCCCCATGACCGCCAGGCACCGCGCCGCGCAGTCGTGGCTGAAGAAGCCGCCCTACGGCGGCCAGGAGATGGTCGAGTACGGGCTCGCGCGTGTCCCCGGCATCGAGCACACCCTGTTCGCGGAGGTGCTCGACTATTTCGACGCCACGGAGGAGTCCTCCGCCTGGCTCGACCACTGCTACCCGAAGGCTCTCGACGAGATCCCGGCCCCGTGGCGTGCCGAGGCGGCGGCGTACATGGAGGCGAACGTGGGGCTCATGACGCACGACGAGGTGCGGCGGGTGGAGACTTGGGGCACCTGACGCCGGGCGGTCGGCCGGGCGGGTGCGGATCGATGAAGGAGCAGGGCACGTGAAGGTCTATCTGTCGGTGGACATGGAGGGCGTGACGGGGCTGACGGACCCCGAGGAGATGCACGCGGGCAAGCGCGGGTACGAGCGCGGCTGCGAGCTGATGACCGCCGACGCCAACGCGGCCGTCGAGGGCGCGTTCGACGCGGGGGCGACCGGCGTGCTGGTCAACGACGCCCACGGGTCGACCAAGAACCTCCGGATCGACCTGCTCGATCCCCGGGCCAGCCTCGTACGCGGGCCGGGCAAGGCGCAGCGGATGGCGCAGGGGCTCGACGGTTCGTTCCAGGCCGCCTGCTTCGTGGGCTACCACGCCCGCGCGGGCGTGCAGCACGGCGTGCTGAACCACACCTGGATGGGCAAGGAGATCCAGAACGTCTACCTCAACGGCGAGCTGTGCGGGGAGACCCGGCTCGTCGCCGCGTGCGCCGGGTTCCACGGGGTGCCGGTCGCGGTGGTGACCGGGGACGAGGCCGTCGGCGAGGAGGCGCGCGAGCTGCTCGGCGACGTCGAGACGGTCGCGGTGAAGAAGGGGATCGACAAGTTCGCGGCCGAGCTGCTGCCGCCGAGCGTGGCTCAGGCCAGGATTCGTGAGGCCACGGCGCGGGCACTCGGCCGGTTGAGCGATTTCACGCCCTATGAGCTGGCGGCGCCGTACACGCTGGGGGTGGAGTGGAACTCCACCGCCATCGCCGCCGCCGTGGCGCTCGTCCCCGGGGTGAAGTCGGCAGGGCCGCGGCACACCGAGTTCACCACCGACGACTTCACCCAGATCATGGCGCTGTTCGGCATCTTCGCCACCATCGGCGGCCAGGTCGCCTGCGGCAGCGGGCCGTACGGCTGAGATGACGTGACCGGTGACGGGTGTAGGGGGCGGGTGACGTGGAAGGCGCGGCGCTGACCCGGCGCGGGTTGCTCGTCGGGTTGGGGGCAGTCGGCGGCGCGGGCGCCATGTACGCGGCCATGGGCGCGTTAGGGCTGGCGCCCTCGGAGCAGTCGAAGGACTACGTGGCCCCGAGGCCGGGCGACTTCACCCTGCGCGGCAAGGGCGCGGCCAAGGTCGTGGTCATCGGCGCGGGGGTGGCGGGGCTCACGGCGGCGTACGAGCTGAACAAGGCCGGCTATGACTGCACGCTGCTGGAGGCCAGGGAGAAGGCCGGTGGGCGGAACCTGACGCTGCGCGGCGGCGACCGGCTGAGCGAGCTGAACGGCCCGGCGCAGGAGGTGACGTTCGGGGAGGGCGTCTACTTCAACGCGGGCCCCGCCAGGATCGCCCCGTGGATGGTCACCCTCGACTACTGCCGTGAACTGGGCATCCCGATCGAGACCTTCATCAACGACAACGCCGCCGCGTACGTGCACACGAACGGGCGGACGATGCGGGCGCGGACCGCCCGAGCCGACATGTATGGATATGTCGCAGAATTGTTGGCGAAAGCCACAAATGTTGGTGCGTTGGACAAGGCCATCACCAAGGACGACCAGGAACGCCTGCTCGATTTTCTCCAAAGGTTCGGCGACCTGGGGCCCAAGCTGGAATACGAGGGGTCGTCGCGCCGCGGTTTCACGACATTTCCGGCGATAGAGGGTGGGATTCTCCTCGACCCTCCGGGCCCGCTCCATCAGATCCTCGCCGCGGGCACCGGCCGGGCCATCACCAACAACTTCGGCTTCGACCAGGCCACCCCCATGTTCCAGCCCGTCGGCGGCATGGACGCGATCGTCAGCCGGCTGGTGGAGGCCGTGGGCGAGGACTCCATCACGACGGGCGCCAAGGTCACCAGGATCACCACCATGGACGACGGCGTGGAGGTCGTCTGGAACGGCGGCAGCGTCAAGGCCGACTACTGCATCGCCGCCCTCCCCCCGCACGTGCTCGCTAAGATCCCGCACAACCTGGGCGCCCAGGTCACCACCGCGCTCAAGACGCCGGTCCCGGTCGCCGCGGGAAAGATCGGCCTGGAGTACGGCAGGCGCTGGTGGGAGCTGGAGGACCACATCTACGGCGGCGTGACGGAGACGGACCTCGACATCACTCACATCTGGTACCCGTCCCACGACTACCACGCGGAGCGCGGCCTGCTGGTCGGCTACTACAACGTCGAGCGCGACGCCGAGCTGTACGGAGCCCTCACCCCCGAGGACCGCAGGCGCAGGGCGCTCACCCAGGGCAAGAAGATCCACGGCGAGAAGTACCGCCAGAACGTCCTGTCCGGCGTCTCCATCGCATGGGAGCGCCAGGAGCACATCCAGGGTGGTTGGGTGCGCTGGCCGTCCATTGATTCGTCCTTCACTCTTCTGCAACGCCCCGCCGGAAGGGTCTACTTCACGGGCGACTGGCTCACCCATCTGATCGCCTGGCAGGCGGGGGCCATGGAGTCCGCCCGCGGCGTCGTCACCCTGCTGCACCAGCGAGTGCTGCAGTCCCCGTGACGTCGCACGCTGCTCCGGCGACCGGGTTAGGGTCCAAGGAGAAGCGATCGAGGAGATGGGATGAGCTTGCACTGGGAGCCCGCGACCGAACGTACCGGCCTTCTCGCCGATCCGGTGGCGCGGGCCGTTCCGCACGTGGACGGCGTCGAGGTGGCCGAGATCGACCCCGATCTCGCCGACACGGCGGCGTTCTGCGAGCGCTATGACGTGCGGCTCGACGCGTCGGCCAACTGCGTGGTCGTGGCCGCCAAACGGGGCGGCGAGGTCCGCTACGCCGCCTGCATGGTGCTCGCGACGATGCGGGCGGACGTGAACGGTGTCGTACGCAGGCATCTCGACGCCAGGAAGGCGAGTTTCGCGCCGATGGCCGACGCGGTCGAGCTGACCGGCATGGAACACGGCGGCATCACGCCATTGGGCTTGCCGGACGACTGGCCGATCCTCGTGGACACGCACGTCGCCGACCATCCGAGAGTGGTGATCGGAAGCGGTGTGCGCAGGTCGAAGCTGGCCGTTTCCGGGGCCGCGCTGGCCGGGCTGAAGGGGGCCGAGGTTCTCTCGCTGGCCGGCTGACACAAACTGAAGCCGATTCGAGACCGTTGGATGGGAAACCGATGAGCCCTTTCCGGACGTTGTACAAGTGGGAATGTGGCCTCATGGTTCATCTCGTGGGCGGGGACTAAGCCGATATGGTGCTTCATGCCATGAACGATGACCGACTTGGCCCTTACCGGTTGCTCAGGCGGCTCGGTGAAGGCGGGATGGGCGTTGTCCACCTCGCCGCCGACCCGCAGGGGCGTCAGGTGGCGGTCAAGGTCCTGCGCGGGGAGGTCGCCGGCGACGAGGTCGCCAGGCGGCGGCTTTCGCGCGAGGTCGAGACCATGCGCAGGGTGCGGAGCAAATACATCGCCGAGGTGCTCGACGCCGACGTGACCGGCCACCGCCCCTACATCGTCACCCGCTACGTGCCCGGCCGTCCTCTCGACGAGATCGTCAAGGACGACGGCCCGCTCGATCTCGACGCGCTGCTCAAGGTCGCGCACGGGGTGGCGTCGGCGCTGGCCGTCGTGCACTCGGTCGGGGTGATCCACCGTGACCTCAAGCCGGGCAACGTGCTGATCCTCGACGGCGAGCCCGTGCTGATCGACTTCGGCATCGCCCAGGCGGTCGACGCGACCCGGCTGACGCAGACCGGCATGTTCATCGGCACGCCAGGCTACCTCGCGCCCGAGATCATCGAGGGCCAGGAGGCCGGCCCCGAGGTCGACATCCACGCGTGGGCGGGCACGCTGCTGTTCGCCGCGACGGGCCAGCCGCCCTTCGGCAAGGGCACGCTGGAGATGGTCTTCTACAACATCACGGCGGGCAAGGCCGACATCGGCGCCGCCCCCTCGACATTGCAGCCGCTGCTCAAGGCGGCCTTCCAGCGTAATCCGGCCAAGCGGCCCAAGGCGGCCGACCTGGCCGAGCAGATCGCCAGGATGCTGCCCCGGCGGCCGCCGGGCGACGTGCCCGACGAACTCTCCACCGTGCCGCGGCCCGACACGTCCCCGCCCGGCCGGCCCGACACGTCCCCGTCCGGTTTCCCGCCTCCCGCGGCCGACAGCCCGTCCCACGACGTGTCCACGCCGCCGGTGACGCCGCGGCGGCTGCTCGAGAGCCAGGATCATCCGGTCCCTCCGCCATCGCAGGACCAGTACGTCTCGCTCCTGCCCAACCAGCCCGACCCCTGGCCGACCCGCAGGGTGTCGCCGGAGGAGTTGCGCCGGATCCAGCGCGAGGGCGGGGCGTCGCAGCCCTGGCCCGCGCAGCCCGGAGGCAGGGCCGCGCCGCCGGGCGAGGCCGACGTGCCCACCACGCGGGTGCGCCCCGACTCGCTGGAGTTCCGCGGGCTCAACGCGGGCCCGCCCGCCGACGTCAGACCGGGCACGGGTCCCGGCACGGACGGCCGGCAGGGCATGGGTCACGGCGCAGGACCGCACGCGAACCCGGGCACGGGCCCCGGCGGTGGACCGGGCGGAGGCCTGGGCGCGGGCCCTGGAGCAGGGCCGGGACCAGGCCGGTCCGGGCCGGGCCACGACTACGGCCGCACGCCCACGCC